>CALJIU010000085.1 GCA_937974055.1 uncultured Neomegalonema sp.
GATTTCAGATCAAAAGTCATAGGCAATACCGTCCTTTTCCCAATCGCCATAGCGCACCGGCTCCTTACCTTTCGGCCCGCCCTGTTCGGGGGGCAGGTTCAGCGCCTCCCGCTCCGCCTGTCTTGCCTTGGCCTCGGCCAAGGCGCGGGCGGCGATTTCGGGGTCGGCTTTTTGGTCGTTCATGGCGCGCTCTCGCAATATTCTGCTCATAGTGCATATAGTTCCCCCAAAGGTCGTTAAAAGGTCACGCATGGGGGGCCGCGCGGTGAATACGTTCAAGACAATGTTACTGTTGGCGGCGTTGACCGCGCTGTTGATGGTCGTCGGCTATGCCATCGGCGGGCAGATGGGGACGATTTTGGCGCTTGGCTTCGCTGCCGTGACGAATATCGGCACGTGGTGGAAATCGGATAAGCTGGTGCTGCGAATGCATAAGGCACGGGCAATCGGGCCGCGTGACGACCCCGAATTGATGCGGCTGGTCGAGCAGTTGGCGCGCAATGCCGAGATTCCGGTCCCGGCCATCTATCTGATCGATAACGCCCAACCCAATGCCTTCGCCACGGGGCGCAACCCGGATAATGCGGCGGTGGCGATGACGACCGGGATCATACGGCTGCTATCGACCGAGGAACTGGCCGGGGTGATCGCGCATGAAATGGCGCATATCAAGAATTACGATACGCTGACCATGACCGTCTCGGCCACTGTCTCCGGGGCCATCGCGATGATCTCGCAATACGGATTGTTCTTCGGCGGGTCGCGCAACAGGCCAATGAACGGGATCGCGACGATCTTGATGGCAATTCTCGCACCTTTGGCGGCGATGGTGATACAGATGATGATCAGTCGAACCCGCGAATACGCCGCCGACCGTGCGGGGGCCGAAATCTGTCGCAATCCGATGTGGCTGGCGAGTGCGCTGGTGAAGATATCGAACCGCCATACCGTGATGATGAGCGCAGAACGCTTTCCCAGCACCGCACATCTGTTTATCACCAACCCCTTGACGGGCCGGGGGACGGATTCGCTGTTTTCGACCCATCCCGATATTCGTAACCGCGTGGCGGAGCTACAGAAAATGGCCAAGGAAATGGGGGTGGGCGCGATGCCGTTGCCCCGGATTGAACCGATGAGGCCCCGGATGCCGTGGGGCGTGGGACGCCGGCGGACGATGGCGACGGGCGCACCGCGACGGAAATCCCCATGGGGATGAGGACACCCGGACTGGATGCCCGCCGTGCGGCCCTGACCGCACTGGATGCCGTGTTGGAGGCGAATAAGCCGCTGGATGTGGCTTGGCGCGAGGCGAAATTGGAAAAGCTGGATGCGCGTGATGCGGGGTTTGCGCGGGTGTTGGTGCTGACCACGCTGCGGCGGTTGGGGTCGATCGATGCCGTCATCGACCGCTTCGTCGCCAAACGACCCGTGGGCAAGAACCGCATGGGCGTGCAAATCATGCGCATCGCCGGGGCCGAGTTGATGGCGCTGGACGGGGCGGCCCATGCGGCGGTCGATAGTGCCGTGCGGCTGGCCAAGATGATGCCGGAGACGCGGCGGCTGTCGGGTATGATCAATGCCGTCTGTCGGCGCATGGCCGAGGGTGGCTGTCAGATGTTCGACGAGATCGACTCGGAGGCGACCGATACCCCGGCATGGCTGTGGGAGCGGCTGAAGGATGCCTATGGTGATGACGAGGCGCGGGCGATTGCCATCGCCCATCGTCATGGCGCACCGCTCGACCTGATGCCCGCAAAGGATGCCGCCGAGTGGGCGGCGACGCTGGATGGTAAGGTGACGCCCTTTGGAACCGTGCGCCTGTCAGGCGGGGCGGTGGCCGAGTTGGCAGGGTATGACGAGGGGGCGTGGTGGGTGCAGGATGCCGCCGCGACGCTGCCGGTTGCGCTGCTGGGTGATGTGAAGGGAAAGCGGGTGCTCGACCTCTGCGCTGCGCCGGGGGGCAAGACGATGCAGCTTGCGGCGGCGGGGGCGGAGGTGACAGCCCTCGATATCTCGAAACCCCGGATGCGGCGGATGCGCGAAAATCTGCTGCGTACGCGGACTGGTGTGAAGGTGGTTATCGCCGATGCGCTGGATTGGGAGCCGGAGGGGGAATTCGACGCGATCCTGCTGGATGCGCCCTGTTCGGCCACGGGCACCATCCGGCGGCACCCGGACTTGCCGTACCTGAAATCGGGGGGCGCGCTGGGGGCGCTGCTGCCCTTGCAGGATGCGTTGTTGCAGAAGGCTTGGGGCTGGCTGGCGCGGGGGGGAACGATGGTTTTCGCGACCTGCTCGCTATTGCCGGAAGAAGGCGAGGCGCGAGTCGCGGCGTTCATGGGAACGCAGCCGGATGCGCGGTTGATCCCAATCCAAGCGGAGGAGGGCATTGCGCCTGAGATGATCCGGCAAGGGATGCTGCGGACCCTGCCGAGTCACTGGACCGATATCGGCGGGCTGGACGGATTCTTCGCCGCGCGGATCGAGCGGGCGTGAGGGTTTTTGGACGTTCCTTCTCCCTCCCCCGCTTGCGGGGAAGGGCCGGGGTGGGGGCGTTGCAGGGCGAGATGTCTAATCCCGCCCCCCTCCCAGCCTCCCCCCGCGAGCGGGGGGAGGAGAAATCCGCGCATCGGTCGTGCCGTGAGGATGTTGCAGGCGATCCATGCTCGACCTGATCCTCTCCGCCCCCAGCGACGCCATCGCGCGGTATGGTGTCTTTGCCATGTCGGTTGCGACCTTCGGCTATTTCCTCGGCGGGTTCGTGAAAGGGACCATCGGCTTCGCCCTGCCGACCATCGCCGTGGCCATCGGGGCGACGGTATTGCCGCCCGAAGTCGCGGTGGCGTATCTGGCGATACCGGCGCTGGTGATGAATCTTTGGCAGAGTTTGCGCGATGGGCTCGAGGATGCTTGGGCGACATTGGTGGAATACCGCCTGATGATCGGCGTGCTGCTGGTGACGCTGTTCGCGGCGACGCAGTTGCTGCCACTGTTGGAGGTGCGGGGCTTCTCGGCGATCATGGGGGTGGGACTGACCGCCTTTGCCGCCGCGCAATTGTTGGGCTGGCGACCGCGCGACCCGCGCCGACCGGCGGCGGATATCGGCACGGGGCTGATGGGTGGGTTCTTCGGCGGCATCTCCGGTGCGTGGGGGGTGCCGGTGCTGATGTTGCTACTATCGCTGGATATTCCGAAGCGGCGGTTCATCCGTACTTGTGGAATCACGTTTCTGCTGGGGGCTGCGCCATTCATTGCCGGGCATGTCTCGACGGGGGTGTTGAACGCGCAGACGGCGGCGATGTCGTTGCTGTTGCTGCTGCCGGTGGGAATCGGGATGCGGTTGGGGCAGGGCGTGCAGGATCGGCTGGATGGCGAGCGGTTGCGCACGCTGATCCTGATCGTGCTGGGGGTGGCGGGGCTGAATTTTCTGCGTCAGGCGCTTTTTTGACGCTTGGGGAGGACGCGGGTGACCATGTTGAGCAAGCCTGTCTCCGGTCCCTCCGGACGGCCCATGATGCGCCATAAGCCGAACAGCGCGAGCGAGTAGGCGATTGCGCCGGTCACACCGCTGGCAATGAAGGCCACCGCTGCGCTGCCCGCGCCGGTGACGGGGGGCAGGGTGGCCTGTATGCCGCGCACGGCCAGCGCCATGACGAGGGTTGCGCCGAGGGCGCGGGGAAGCCAGTGCAGGATAAGCATCGAATCGGCCTCGATCAGACGTAGGCAGGTGCGCAGGACCAATCCCGAATATAACGCGCTCATGCCGGTCATCGCCCATGCCGCGCCAACGAGGCCGTAGTTTTCGGAGGCGAAATAGATCGCGGGGCCACCGACCACGATGGCCAATATCTGAAGCGGGGCAAGCCTGCGCGGCTGTCCCATCGCCACGATCACGGGCCAGCAGAACGCGACGGATGCCAGCACCAGTCCATTCGCCGCCAGCACACGCATCGGCGCGACGGCCTCGCCCCATGCCGGGCCGAAGGCCAGCATGATCGCAGGTTCGGCCACCAAGGCCACGCCGATGGCGAAGGGGATGGCGATGGTCATGGTGGCGGCATAGGCCGCGCCGAACTGGGCGCGCAGGGCTTTGACATCATCTTGCAGGCGCGAATATCCCGGCATGAAAGCCCGGCGCAGGGGCATCGCGAATTCGGTGGCGACGAGATTGGCCAGCTCCAGCGCGATGGCATAGATGCCCAAGGAGGTCAGACCCAAGGTCTTGCCGAGGATGAAGGTGTCGAGTCGGCGTTGCACGAATTGCAGCAGGTTCGTCGCCAGCATCCATTTCGAGAAGCCGAAAATCTCGCTGAACGCGCCGAAGCCGGGTTTCGGGCGGTAGGGGTGCAGCGCGTAGGAGGCGATGATCGTGGCGACACTGCCCGCGATCAGGCCCGCGACGAGGGCGCGGTAATCGGGCCAGATCGTCAGGGCGCAGGTGACGCAGACGAGGGTGCTGGCCAGCTTACGGACGGCGAGATAGGCGAAATCGACGCGGAAATCGAACTTGCGCTGGAAGTCGGACACGCCCGGATTGAGGAAGCCGAGGATGAGTTGCTGGGCCGCGAGGGCATGGGCGACCGTGGCGAGGCGGTCATCGCCGTAGAAGGCGGCCATCGGTTCGGCGGCGAGGAAGGCGATGGTGGCGAGGGCGACGCCGCGCAGCGCCATCAGCGAGAAGACAGTGTCGTAATGCTTTCGCTGGGGGTCTTTGTGGCGGACGAGCGCGGCGTTGAGGGACATATCGCTCATCGCCTCGAAGGCGGCGATGAAGGCGACGGTCAGGCCGACCACGCCGAAATCCGCCGGGGGCAGCAGGCGGGCGAGGATCACCACGTTGATGAGGCCCGACAACCGCATGACCATGCGCGCGCCGATCATCCACGCCGCGCCGCCCGCCATCTTGCGGGAGATATCGGTCATGGGTGGTATTCCACATAGGGGATAATCATGGCTTTCAGCGAACCGCTCTGCTCCGGGCGCAGAACCGAAGCCTCGATGACTGGCACGCAGGCTTGCGAGATTCCGCATCTGCGTGCGGGGGAGAGTGCTGCCGTGGGTATATCGCTCACTCCGCCGCCATCCGCTCGCCCGTGTCGCCCGCTGCGCGGTCTAGGAAATCATCGAGATTGGCGAATTGTTCGGCGCGGGTCATGCCGTCGCGGATACTGGCGGGCAGGGGTGGCACGTGGCCATGGGCGCGCTTTTCGCTGAGGAGGGCGGACAGGCGGTTGGCCAGCAGGCGCGGCTCGTTTGCGATGACGCCGAGGTTACGGCGGGTGATGATGTCGCCGACGATGCCGCGCGTCCAGCCGGTGGCGATGACAGGGCGGCGTGCGCCGATGCACTCGAACAGCTTTCCGGGAATGGTTCCCGCATCGCGCTCGTCGTCCCATTGCAGCATCAGAAGGCCGTCGGCGGCGTACTGACGGCGGATGATGGCGCTATGGGGTTCGGTGGGCAGCAGGTTCAGGCACTCCGCAACGCCTGCCTGCTGCGCCATGGCGGTGGCGGGGCCGAGGTCTTTGCCCAGCATGGTGACGCGCACGCGCTTGGCGTCTTTGCCCAACAGCGCGATAGCCTCGAACACGGCGCGCGGGTCGCGGCGTCCGGGATAGAGCGCCCCGGCATAGAGCAGGTCTATCGTTTCTTTGTCGGCGGCGGGGGCGATATCCATTTCGAGCGGGTAGTCGTCGGGGTCGAAGCCGTTCATCGCCACGGCCACGCGGTCGGCCCCGTAGCGATCGGCATAGCCGCGCGCCCAAAGCGGGGAGACGGTGACGATTCCGGCGGCATCGGCGAGGACGGAAGCCTCTTGCTTGCGGTCCATGTTCTGACGCCAAGCGGGATGGTTGGAATAGGCATCGAGCGCCCAGCGATCGCGGAATTCGGCAACGAAGGGAGCGCCCGCCAGTCCGGCGATCTCGCGGGCGATGGGGGCGACGGAATGGGGCGGGCAGGTGGCGTAAACGAGATCGGGCAGCCACTCTGCGAATAACTCGCGCGCCGCCGCCACGGCAGGCTTGCGCCATCCGGCGCGGCGGTCGGGGCGGCACATGGCGGATTGGTAGAATTCGCCGAGGCGCGTGCGCAGGCGTGGCTTTGCCGGGGCGCTGGGGGTGGCCGGTGCCGATGCTGGCGCCGGGGTGTCGGATGGGGCGGCATCTTTCGCGGGTTTGATGCGGTCGATGACCGTATGCGGGATCGTCGCCAGATCGAGCCAATCGGTGCGTGTGATGCGGCTTTCGTCGATCTCAAGCGGATGAGTGACGGTGGGTTGCGGTTCGCGGGCGCAGATGACGCGGACATCGTGGCCCTGATCGAGCAGATATTTCGCGAATTTCGGCGCGCGCGTCGCGGCAAGGGGCGCGTCGGGCGGGAAATGGAAGCTGATCAGCAGGATTTTCACGATGGGTCACCCAAGTTGCGTATCCGTATCTCCTAACGCATGGGCCTTACTGTGGAGTTACGGGGTGTGTCGGACGACCTGTAAGCCGGGTTCTGTCCCGCACGCCGGAGCGTGCATCGACGGTCATTCCTCTGGGATGCCGGTTGCCCGACATCTCTAGCAGCCTACCCGGACGACGCGCCGTGGCCAGCGCCGGAGCGAACTCCTGTCATCCCTATTCGGCCTTGCTCCCGGCGGGGCTTGCCATGCCCCCCTCGTTACCGAGGGGGCGGTGCGCTCTTACCGCACCGTTTCACCCTTACCGCGCAGGCGCGGCGGTTTGTTCTCTGTGGCGCTGTCCCTGAAGGCGGCGAACCGCCCCCGCCGGGCGTTACCCGGCGCCGTGGCCTCGTGGAGCCCGGACTTTCCTCGACCCATCCGTGCAAGCACGGATAAAGCCGCGACCGTCCAGCCATCCGACACGGGGGGAGCGGTAGGGGAGGACGAGCGGGGTGTCAATCGGCGGTGCGATGGTTCGTACGGGATCAGCATGCCGACATTGCCCGCAAGACGCTCATCGCCCCGCCCTCGCGGCCATCGACGAGAACCGCCGAAAGGGATTCGATCAATGTATCGAGATTCGTCTCGCCGGACATGGTGGCTTTTCCCTGCTCTCAGTGGTCAAAGCTAGGCGGTTGGGTATCGTTGACAGGCTGGCGCGGCTTTGCCACTATTCTGGGCAAGGGGCTGGCGAGCGCCCCGTGAGGCCACGGCCCAAGCATCGCATCCCGCAAACCCCTTCCGTCTGGGAGGACGATAGAGGATGCCGAGATGCCTGCACCGACAGAAATAACCGCCGCACAGCTTTCCCGACTTGTTGGAACGCCCGACGCGCCGCTTCTTGTGGACCTGCGTATCGATGCGGATTTCGAGGATGATCCGCGCCTGCTGCCCGCCGCGTTTCGTCATGTTTTTACCGATATCGACGGCCTTGTGGCGCATTTGGCGGGGCGTCGGGCGGTGGTCTATTGCCAGAAGGGGCGCAAGATCAGCCAAGGAGTGATGGCGTTGCTGCGTGGACGCGGTGTGGTGGCGGAAGCACTGGCCGGGGGGCATTTCGCGTGGCGCGATGCGGGGTTGCCGATGATCGCCGCTGGAGCCGTGCCCGGCCCGCGCTGGGTCACGCGGCACCGGCCCAAGATCGACCGTATCGCCTGCCCGTGGTTGATCCGGCGGTTTGTCGATCCGGGGGCGGAATTCCTGTTCGTGCCGCCGGAGGACGTGTTGCTGGTGGCCGAGAAATTCGGGGCGACGCCGTTCGATGTGGAGGATGTGCCTTTCTCGCATCGGGGGGAGGAATGTACCTTTGATACGAT
>CALJIU010000086.1 GCA_937974055.1 uncultured Neomegalonema sp.
CCCTTCGACATGGGATACATCACCAGCACGCATTTGCTCGACCGGGTTCACCCCGACACGCTGGTCGTCAACGATCCGCAATGGGTGCGCAACTACCCCGAAAAGATCCTCGTCACCGAATTCACCGACCTGACCCCCCCGACCCTCATCACCCGCAACCTCGACGATATCCGCGCGTTTGGTCAGGAGCATGGCGGCCTGATTCTCAAGCCCCTCTACGGCAATGGCGGTGCGGGGGTGTTCAAGATCGGCGCTGACCTGTCGAACCTCACCTCCCTGCACGAAATGTTCTGCCAGATGATGCCCGAACCCTTCATCGCGCAGGCATTCCTGCCCGACGTCTCGGCGGGCGACAAGCGCGTGATCCTCATCGATGGTGAGCCTGTCGGCGCGATCAACCGCGTGCCGGCGGCGGGCGAGACGCGCTCGAACATGCATGTCGGCGGTCGCCCCGAAAAGGTGGCGCTGTCCGAACGCGACCGCGAAATCTGTTCGATCATCGGGCCATTGCTGAAGGAAAAAGGCCAGATATTCGTCGGCATCGACGTGATCGGCGACTACCTGACCGAGATCAACGTCACCTCTCCCACCGGCATACAGGAACTCAGCCGCTTCGACGGCATCGACGTGCCCGCAATGCTCTGGGATGCAATCGAAGGGCGGCTCTGACAGGCTGCTGAAAAACAAATCTGCCACAGTGGATAATGTCATTCCCGCGAACGCGGGAATCCATTTCTCAAAGATTCCGAAAAGCTGATTTTCTTTGCAATCGTCGTAAAAATTGCTGTTTTACAAAGGCTTTTCGAGAACCTGAGCCTTCGGGGCCTGCCGGTAGATGGATGCCCGCCTGCGCGGGCATGACACTGGTAAAAGGGGTGGGAAGCCAACTTTGCACTCCTTTTTCAGCAGCCTGCTAACGCTCCCAATCGCGAAAGAGTCATGTCCGGCACAGTCCAAGCACCGGACATGACTCCACCGCATCGTGGATCGGTTGCAGCAAACAGGAAAGTGACAGAGGCCCGAAAGCCTCTGCCACCCCCTGTTCACCGATACACAACACAAATACCAAGATACGCTACTTACGTGCCGACCCCCGTTATCGTGGACAGAATACGGGTGAGCGATGGTTCTCCCCACCGGAGGTCGACAATCAGGTGTATCCCATAGTTTATCACCTTTTAATGTGCTACGGATCACACCTGTTCTGATTTGAATCAGCCCATATAGCGATGGCGACGCTGGCAACCGGTTTCGCGGCTAAAGCGAATTGCGATGATCCTCGGTCCACGAGCGCCCTGTTCCGCGCGAAACATGGCTCAGGATCGTCGCAAATCGCTGTAGATGAGGCTCTATGTAAAGAGGGATGGTTCATGCCGGAGACGATTGAGAATATCTTCAAGAATTCCTCCGTCCTCGACGGGATGGAGGGCACGCTTTCCTCTGCATTGCTCGACCGGGGCACGACTATCAAGCTGACCGTCGGGCAGTCTCTCTTCCTCGAAGGTGACGAACCGGGCGGCTTTTACATCGTCAAGACCGGCGGGCTAAAGGCCACGCGCCTGTCCCCCGATGGCGGTGAGCAGCTTTTGGCCGTGTTCAGCGTCGGGGACAGCATTGGCGAGATGGGCATGTTCGACGATTCCCCCCGCTCCGCCAGCATCACCGCCCTGCGCGAATCCGTACTGATCCACTGGTCCAAGGCGGCCTTCTACCGCTTTGCCGACGAGAATGCGGCGGTCTACCGACAGCTCTTGGGCGTCATGGCAAAGCGCCTGCGCGACACCAACGACGCCCTCGCCGCCCGCGATTTCCTGCCATTGGCCGGGCAATTGGCGCAGGTCATGCTGCGCCTCGGCACCGGCTTCGGCGTCACCCTGCCCGACGACACCACCCGCATCGAGCACAAGCTGACCCAAGCCGAACTCGCCGCCATGATCGGAGCCTCGCGCGAGAACGTCAGCCGCGTCATCAACGACTGGAAACGCAAGGGCATCATCGCCCGCGAAGAGGGCTATTACCGCTTGATCGACACCGACACGCTGGAAGATATGAGCGTTGGGTGAGGCCATGTTGCAGTGCAGCATCGGCATGGGCGGGCGGTAACCATGCTCCCGCGCAACCCTTGACATGATCCGCTCCCTTGCGCATTGACTGCCCCTGTATCGTATCGATTGTAGTGGAGTACTGACCATGCCCCCCACCGGCTTGGCAGATTTGTTCGTGGCCCTCGCGCGCGAGGCGGGCGCGGAGATCATGCGCGTCTACGCGACCGATTTCGACGCGCGCTCGAAGGACGACGATTCTCCCGTCACCGAGGCGGACCTCGCCGCCGACAAGGTGATCGTCGCGGGCCTGCGCCGTGCCTTCCCCGACATCCCCATCGTGACCGAGGAGCAGGCGGACAGCCACGACGTTGCCGCCGCTGGCGCGCGCTTCTTCCTCATCGATCCGCTGGACGGCACGAAGGAATTCGTCAAGCGCGGCGGGGACTTCACCGTCAATATCGCGCTCATCGAGGATGGCGTCCCCACGCGCGGCGTCGTCTACGCCCCCGCCCTCGACCGCCTGTTCTGGACCGACGATGACGGCGCGGCATGGCTGAAGGACGGCGATGCCGACCCCCGCCAGATGCAGGTCGCGACCCCCGACAATGCCGCCCTGAACGTCGTCGCCTCCAAATCCCACCGCGATGCCGCCACCGACGATTACATCAACCGCTATGCCGTGGCCGATTTCAAGAGCGCCGGGTCGTCCTTGAAATTCTGCCTGCTCGCCGCAGGTGAAGCTGATCTCTACCCTCGTCTTGGCCGCACGATGGAATGGGATACCGGCGCGGGCCATGCCGTGCTACGCGCGGCGGGTGGCATGGTCGATGCTTGGCCGGGGGGCAGCCTTCTGGCCTATGGCAAACCCGGCTTCGAGAACCCGCATTTCATCGCCTATAGCGAAGGCGTAACCCTGAAAGACGCGACATGACCGATCTGACGCACCTGCAACGCCTCGAAGCCGAAGCGATCCATATCTTCCGCGAGGTGGTGGCCGAGGCCGAGAATCCGGCCATGCTCTATTCCATCGGCAAGGACAGCGCCGTGCTGCTGCACGTCGCGCGCAAGGCATTCTATCCCTCGCCACCCCCCTTTCCGCTGGTCCATGTCGATACGACGTGGAAGTTCAAGGACATGTACGCTTTCCGCGCGAAGATGGCCGAGGAATCGGGCATGGAACTGATCGTTCACACCAATCAGGAGGGCGTGGCGCAGGGCATCGGTCCCTTCACCCACGGCTCCGGCGTGCATACCGATATTATGAAGACGGTCGCGCTCAAGCAGGCGCTCGACCTCTATAAATACGACGCGGCCTTTGGCGGTGCCCGCCGCGATGAGGAGAAATCCCGCGCCAAGGAGCGCATCTTCTCCTTCCGCACCGCCGCGCACCGCTGGGATCCAAAGAACCAGCGCCCCGAACTGTGGAAGCTCTACAACGCCCGCAAGGCCCCCGGCGAAAGCATCCGCGTCTTCCCGCTGTCCAACTGGACCGAGTTGGATATCTGGCAGTACATCTACCTCGAAGACATCCCCATCGTGCCGCTCTACTACTCCGCGATGCGCCCGGTGGTCGAGCGCGACGGCACCCTCATCATGATCGACGACCCCGATCGCATGGTTCTGCACGAGGGCGAAAAGGTCGAGGAAAAGATGGTTCGCTTCCGCACGCTCGGCTGCTGGCCCCTGACGGGCGC
>CALJIU010000087.1 GCA_937974055.1 uncultured Neomegalonema sp.
TTCTCGCCCGTCTCGTCATAGACGCGGTGCGAGGCGACGCCATGCCCTTCCAGATACCCCTCCACCCATGCAATCAGGTCGAGGTTGGACTTATGGCTCACCGTGTCGAACCCGATAAGGGTCGCGAGGATTTCGTCTGCCGTCATGGCTGCGTCGCTTTCGGATAGGGGCGTCGAAACGTCCACCCTATCCGCTGCCCGCACGGGCGCAAGCCATCCGGCCCGTGTCACGATGCGCGAAACCGTATCAAAGGGTCTATGCAAGATTGAAAACGGTGATAGCCTGACAGGGCAAACGGCGCGACCGATACGACGCCGCCAGAACAACTACTGGGAGAAGACGATGACATTCCGCAGAACGGGGGCCAGCGCCCTTGCCCTCCTCGCCGTCATGGCCGCCGGTCCAGCTTTGGCCGAAAAACTGACCATTGGCATCGCGTCGGAGGCGACGGCGGTTGACCCGCATTTCCACAACCTGACCCCGAACAATATGATCTCGGCGCATGTCTATGATGCCCTGATCGGTCAGGACGAGAAACAACGCCTCATCCCCGGCCTCGCGACAAGCTGGAAGCCCATCGACGATACGACATGGGAATTCAAACTGCGCGAGGGCGTCACATTCCATGATGGCTCGCCTTTTACCGCCGATGATGTGGTCTGCACATGGGAGCGCGCGCCCAACGTCCCGAATTCCCCATCCAGCTTCGGCACCTATACCAAAGGCAAGACGGTCGAAAAGATCGACGATTTCACGATTCATGTGAAGACCGCAAAGCCCTACCCACTGGTCCCGAACGATATCTCCACGGTCTACATCGTCTCGGATGAAACCGGCTGCGGCGCGACCACCGCCGAGTTCAACGACCTGTCGGCGGCCAAGGGCACCGGCCCCTTCAAGATCACGGCCTATGAACCCGCCGCCGTCATTTCGCTGGAGCGGAACGACGATTATTGGGGCGAAAAGCCGATTTGGTCCGAGGTCGATCTCAAGCCTATCAAATCCGCGCCTTCGCGCGTTGCCGCACTGCTATCCGGCGACGTCGATATGATCGACGGCGTGCCGACCACCGATATCGCCACGCTCAAGAAGCGCGACGACCTGACCCTTAGCCAAGGCTCGTCCAACCGCGTCATCTACCTGCATATGGACCAATTCCGCGAGGACAGCCCTCATGTCAGCGCTAAGGACGGCGGCAAGATCAAGAACCCATTGATGGATCAGCGCGTCCGCCTCGCCATCTCCAAGGCCATCCGCCGCGACGCCATCGTCGAGCGCGTGATGGAAGGCGTGGCCATTCCCGCTGGACAACTTCTGCCCGACGGCTTCTTCGGCGTGTCCGAAAACCTCGAAGTCATGGAATACGATCCTGAAGGCGCGAAAAAACTGCTGGAGGAAGCGGGCTACGGCGACGGTTTCAAAATGACCATCCACGGCCCGAACGACCGCTATATCAACGACGCCAAGATCGCGGAGGCCATCGGCCAGATGCTCACCCGTATCGGCATCGAAACGGCGGTCGAAACCATGCCGCGCTCGGTCTACTTCAAGCGTGCCAGCCGGGGCGGCGAGGGCGACCTGCCTGAATTCAGCTTCGTCCTCGTCGGCTGGGGTGCAGGTTCCGGTGAAGCCTCCTCGCCGTTGAAATCCCTGATCCACACCTATGACAAGGAACGCGGTTTCGGCGCATCGAACCGTGGCCGCCACTCCGACCCGGCCATCGACAAGATGATCGAGGATGCGCTGGAGACGGTCGATGACGACAAACGCCAAGACCTGCTCGCCAAGGCGACGGAAATGGCGATGGAAAACGTCGGCATCATTCCGCTGCACTATCAGGTCAACACCTGGGCGGCGAAGAAAGGCCTGACCTACACCGCCCGCACCGACGAGCATACGCGGGCTGCGAAGGTGGTGAAGGAGTAGATACTTTTACTTCTCCTCCCCCCGCTTGCGGGGGGAGGCCGGGAGGGGGGCTTCGCCGCTCGATAAAACTTGCCGATTGAGTTTCTGCTGCCCCCACCCCAACCCTCCCCCGTAAACGGGGGAGGGGGCAATCTGCACCCATACGATCATGCCGGAAAATAAATGACCGTCTTCATCATCCGCCGATTGCTTCAAGCCGCCATCGTCGTCATTCTGATGTCGGTGATCGTTTTCTTCGGCGTCAATGTCGTCGGTGATCCGGTCGATATGCTGGTCAGCCCGGAGGCCGATCAGGCCGAAATCGCCCGTGTCATCCGGGATTTTGGCTTGGACCGACCGATGTACGAACAATATCTCTACTTCCTCAAAGGGGCCATTGGCGGCGATCTGGGCAATTCTTTCATCTTCGGCGAACCGGCGCTCAAGCTGATCCTGCACCATATGCCCGCCACGATGGAACTGGCCTTTTCCGCCCTGCTCATGGCGATTTTCTTAGGCATCCCCTTGGGCCTCTATGCGGGATTGAACCCCGATGGCAGGCTGGCGAAGGGTATCATGGCTGGGTCGATCTTCGGCTTTTCACTGCCGACATTCTGGGTCGGGCTGATGCTGATCATGATCTTCGCCGTCTGGCTGGGATGGCTGCCCGCAACCGGGCGCGGTGACACCGCCACCTTCCTCGGCATCGAATCCAGTCTCTTCACCCGCGATGGCATCACCCACTTGATCCTGCCCGCGCTCAACCTCGCGCTGCTGAAAATCAGCCTCGTCATTCGTCTGACCCGTGCCGGTGCGCGGGAGGCGATGTCGCAGGACTACATCAAATTCGCCCGCGCCAAGGGGCTGGGCACGGGGCGCATCGTTGGCATCCACCTGATGAAGAATATCATGATCCCGGTCGTCACCGTATTGGGGTTGGAATTCGGTAGCCTCATCGCCTTTTCCGTCGTG
>CALJIU010000088.1 GCA_937974055.1 uncultured Neomegalonema sp.
GTGCCGTGCCATGTTCTCGTCCGTCATGCGGAAGGGGAAGGCGTGGACGCGGAAGAAGGATTGCGAGGTGCCGAGTGCCGCTTCGGCCAGAGCGTAGATTTCCTCGATGGCATCATCCGTCATGGCGTAGCAGCCGATGGAGACACAGTTACCGTGGACCATCAGATAGCTGCCTGTTCGATCCCGCGCACGGTCATAGGCGTTTGGAAAGCCCAAGTTGAACGACAGGTGGAACCGGCTATTCGGATTCAGCGCGCCGCGCGTGACGAAGTAGAAGCCTTCAGGTGATTGCCGGTCGCCTTCGCGCAGTTTTGGGCCGAGATCGCCTGAGTAATTGCAGATCGGGTAGGTGCGAAACAACTCGTACACCGCCCCCGTGCGCAGCCATAGCTCCAGTTCGGCCTCCTGCTTGAAGACGCGCATGAAGATTGGCTGACCGGCCTTCATGCCCTTTTGCGTCAGATCGGGGGCCAATGTGGAAAGCGTGCTGGCCGCGTCGTAGGTCGCGTGACCGCGCTGCGCCCAGAAGGCGACGGGCGCGGCCAACAACGCGGCGGCCAAAGCAATGCTCGTGGCGCGCGGCATCCGCATCAGGTCATCGTCTGCCCGCCATTGGCGCTGAGTGTCGAGCCGGTGATGAAACCGGCATCGTCAGAGGCGAGGAAGACGACGCAGCGCGCGATCTCTTCCGGCTCGCCAAGGCGACCGACCGGGATGTGGGGCAGGATATGCTTGTCGAGTACGTCCTGCGCGATGGCCCTGACCATCTCGGTACCGATGTAACCGGGGCAGATGGCGTTGACGGTGATGCCCTTGCGCGCACCCTCCTGCGCCAGCGCCTTGGTGAAGCCCAGATCACCGGCCTTGGCGGCGGAATAGTTGGCCTGCCCCGCCTGACCCTTTTGACCGTTGATGGACGAGATGTTGATGACCCGGCCCCAGCCCCGGTCGCGCATCCCTTCCCACACAGGGCGGGTCATGTTGAACAGACCGTTCAGGTTGGTGCCGATGACGTCATTCCACTTCTCGACGCTCATCTTGTGGAAAGCGGTGTCGCGCGTGATACCGGCATTGTTGACCAGCACTTCGATGGGGCCGTGCGCATCTTCGACTTCCTTGATACCCGCGACGCAGGCATCGTAATCGGCGACGGACCATTTATAGACGGCGATGCCCGTCTCTTCCTTGAATTTATTCGCGGCATCGTCGTTGCCCGCGTAGTTGGCGGCGACGGTGTATCCGGCGTCCTTGAGCGCCTGACAGATGGCTGCGCCGATCCCACGGGTACCCCCGGTAACGAGTGCGACTTTCGACATGAATATGTTCCCCCTGCAATGACTTTGACCCCCCCGTCGACATCGTAATCCGGTGGTCAGAATCGGAATGTAAGATCAAGCGTAGCCCAGCGCCACGCAGCGTCTTTCTTCATTTTAATGCGATTGCAGGCAAGGTCAAAAAACGACATTCCTAAAATGGGACCGCAGGGAGAATAATTATGCTGCGGCGGGCCGGGTCTGCCGTGCTTCGCGGATTGGCAGATGGGCGATTGCCGAGAACGCCCCGACCCCGATGCCGACCCACCACACCACATCGTAACTGCCGTACATGTCGTATAATTTGCCGCCGAGATAGACGCCCAGGAATCCGCCAAGCTGATGGCTGAGGAACACGAAACCATAGAGCGTGCCCATGTATTTCATGCCATATAGATAGCCGATCAACCCGGAAGTCAGCGGCACGGTGGCCAGCCACAGCGCCCCCATCGACAGGCTGAATACGATCACGGTGAACGGGGTTGGTGGCAGCATGATGAAGCCGATGGCGACCACCGTGCGCAGGGTGTAGATGATCGACAGCAGGTACTTGCGTCGGTAGATGCCGCCCAGCTTTCCCGCCAGCAGCGTGCCGAAGATATTGGTTATCCCGATCAACGTCAGCGACGCCGCCCCCAACGCCGCCGAGCCACAAGCCTCCGTCACCAAGGCCGGGAAATGTGCGGTGATGAAGGCGAGTTGATATCCGCAGGAAAAGAAGCCGAGGAATAGCAGGATGTAATTGGGGTCTTTCGACACCCGCCGTAGGATTTGACCCAGCGTCTCCTCCGCCGCGCCTTTCTGCACTTCCGGCGGGGGCGGAGCCTTTAGAAAGGGCAACACCAGCAGCACGAGCAGGATGGCCACCGCGAAGATCAGCATCGTCGCCGACCACCCCGCGCTGCGCTCCAACCATTCGGTCAGGGGGGGTACCACCACCTGCCCCGCCGAGCCAAATGCCGTGGCGATGCCGAGCGCCATCGAGCGGTTCTTGGGCGAGGCCGCACGCCCCACCACCGCCAGCAGCACACCGAAGCCGGTGCCCGCGACGCCAAGACCGACCATGACGCCAGAGGTCATCACTTGCCCCAGCGGCGTGGTTGCCCCCGCCGCCAGCGCCAACCCGGCGGCATAGACCAACGCGCCGCCGATAATCGCCCGCCGGTCGCCGAACCTGTCGGCGATGATCCCGAATAGCGGCTGTCCGATCCCCCAAGCGAGGTTCTGCACCGCAATCGCGAGCGAAAACTCTGCCCGTGGCCAGCCAAATTCCTCGGCAATCGGCACCTGAAACACGCCGAAGGACGCGCGGATACCGAAGGATACCAGCAGAATCACGGCGGTCGCCGCAAGAATCGGGAACAGCGGAAATTCTTGGGCGCGCGGGGCGGTCATGC
>CALJIU010000089.1 GCA_937974055.1 uncultured Neomegalonema sp.
GAGCGGACTTCGCGCAAGGCTTCCTTGAAATGGGCGTTGGAGATGGGTTCGATATCATCGTCGGAGCGGCTGTCCTCGATGGCGAAATCGGTGGCGGTTTCGACTAATGCGCCGAGATCGGCCCCGGAATAGCCGCCGGTCTTCTCGACCAGCGTTTCGACCGACAGATTCGCCGCCACGGGACGCCCGGCGAGCGATCCGCGTAGGATGAATTCGCGGGCCACGCGGTCGGGCGGCGGCACGAAGATGGTGCGGTCGAAGCGTCCGGGACGGCGGAAGGCGGCGTCGAGCGACCACGGCACGTTCGTCGCGCCGAGGAAGAGCATCCCCTCGTTATCGCCCGCAAAGCCGTCCATCTCGGTCAGCAGGGCGGAGACGACGGTGTTGACGTTGCGGGTGGAATCGAATTGCCGCCGCTGGGCCAGCGCCTCGACCTCATCGAAGAACAGGACCGCCGGACGGTTGGCGCGGGTTTCGGCGAAGAGGCTGGCGATGCGCTTTTCTGCATTGCCGACATATTGGTCGAGGATTTCGGCGGCGCGCACATCCTGAAACGAAGCGTTGCATTCGGTGGCGAGCGCGCGGGCCAGCATCGTCTTGCCGCAACCGGGCGGGCCGTACATCAGCACGCCGCCGCCCGCCTTGCGTTTGAATTTTTCGAACAGGGCGCGTTTGTTGGTGAAGGGGTTGATGATCTTGCGACGTACCTGTCGCTTCACATCCTCTAGCCCGCCGATATCGTCGAAGCCGATGCCCGTGGCGATGCCGGATGGGGGGATCGCGCCGTGCAGGGGGACGATGTTCGTCGCCGTCGCAGTCGGACGCCACAGGGCGGCAAGCTGGGGCGCGTCGGCCTTGATCAGCAGGTCGGCGGCCTGTTCGCGCAGGTCGTCGGAGGGGCAAGCCTCGGCATCGAGCTGGCCCAAGGCGGTGACGATGACCGAACTGTCCGGCGCTGCGCCGAGCAGGACGAGCAGCGCCCGCAGGCTGGCATCCATCGAGGGGTTGGATTTTACCAGATCGACCAACGATCCGATATCGGCTGTGAGGGGCTGTGACATGCATTGACCCTAGCGTGCGTCGGTTAAGCCGATATTGAGGGTGTCGGAATTGCGGGTATGACGATCCCGTTTACGACATTCAGGAGCATGACATGGATATCCGCGCCGCCACCCCTGACGACGCCCCCGGCATAAGCGCCCTGTTGCAAGCCTTGATCAAGGCGGGGAAACGGACGTCGCCGGGTGATTTGGGCTTCGTCATGGAAAGCTATATCGAGCAGCCGCACGCTATCCGGTGTTCCGTCGCCGTCGATGATGATGGGACGCTTCTGGGGTTTCAGGTCTTGCTGCGGGCGGTCGAGGGTAATCGGTTCGATACGCCGGTTGGGTGGGGCATCGTCGGAACGCATGTCTCGCCGCTGGCCGCGCGCCGGGGGGTGGGGTCGCGGTTATTCGCGGAGACCCGCCGGATTGCTGCCGATGCGGGGTTGGAGAATTTGGAGGCGTTCATCGCTATGACGAATGTCGAGGGGCAAGCCTATTACGAGGCGATGGGCTTTCGGACCTATCGCATCGCCGATGTTTCGGTCTGCAAATGCTATCGGATGGGTTGAAAGGCCGAGTCGTCGGAAGTTTTTTTCACCGATCTTCGCGAGGGCGCGTGATGAAGGCGTGAGGGTGATGGCCCTTTGTGCAAGGCGGGTTTCGGGAATGTTTCAGTGGGTCTTCGGCTACCCCACGGGTTGTCACGGAACCGCGTGCAAGGGTGAAGTTCCGTGCCCTTTCCGGGGGCGCAAGTTGGCGCATCTGTATCCCCACGACAGACACGCAACAGAAGGAACGACGCTATGAAAACCCTGACCGCAACGCTCGCCGCCCTTGCCGCCGTCGCCACCCTGTCCGCCGCGCCCGCGATGGCCGAGAATGCCGCTTATGAACAGCGGGCCAAGCTGGAGCGTCTGCTGAACATGAATGACAGCAAGCCAGACGTTTTTGCCAAGAAGGCCACGCCGCGCAAGACGTCTCAGGTGATCTCGACCACCATGCCAAGCGGTCCCGAAGCGGCGCTGCGCCGCTTGCTGGCTGTGCAGCCAATTGCGGCTGACGGCGGTCGCTGAGGCATGTTGAGGTTAGGCTGAAACATGAGCATCTGAATTCGCACATGTCTTGGTGTGAATTCAGAGGCAACCCGACCTCAACGTGTTCCAAAGACTGCTTCCCCTGTTTCCTCCCTCCTTACTTGCCCTCGGTTCGCATGAACCGGGGGCTTTTTCGTTTCCGTGGGCAGTGCAACCCGCTATGAACGCGCCATGTTCACACGCTTTTTCCTCACCCTGAAAAAGGCCCGCATTCCCGTCAGCTTGCGGGAATACCTCATGCTGTTGGAGGGGATGCAGGCTGGCCTCGTTACCTATGATATCGAGGGGTTCTATCACCTGTCGCGGGCGGCACTGGTGAAGGATGAGCGGCATCTCGACCGTTTTGACCAAGTGTTTTCGGAGGTGTTCAAGGGCGTCGAGGCCGTTGGTGGGTCTGGCGAAGAGGTCGAAGAACAACCGATCCCCGAAGAATGGCTGCGCAAGCTGACCGAGAAATTCCTTACCGATGAGGAAAAGGCCGAGGTCGAGGCGCTGGGCGGTTGGGACAAGCTGATGGAGACGCTGAAAAAGCGGCTGGAGGAACAGCAGGGGCGGCATCAGGGCGGCAGTAAATGGATCGGCACGGGCGGCACCTCGCCTTTTGGCGCCTATGGCTACAATCCCGAAGGCGTGCGGATTGGCCAGCACGAAAGCCGCCACCGCCGGGCCGCGAAGGTCTGGGACAAGCGGAAATTCCGCAATTTGGATGATAGTGTCGAACTGGGCACCCGCAACATCAAGGTTGCGCTGAAACGCCTGCGTGTCTGGGCGCGGTCTGGGGCCGATGAGGAATTGGCGCTGGGCGAGACGATCCGATCCACCGCCGAGCGCGGCTATCTGGATGTCGTGACGCGGCCCGAACGGCGCAATGCTGTGAAGCTGGTCGTGTTCCTTGATGTCGGTGGGTCGATGGATGACCATATCAAGGTGGTGGAGGAGTTGTTCTCCGCCGCGCGCAGCGAGTTCAAGCACCTCGAATATTATTACTTCCACAACTGTCTGTATGAGGGCGTTTGGCGCGACAATGCCCGCCGCTGGACCGAGCAGATGGCGACTTGGGATGTGCTGAATACCTATGGGGCGGATTACAAGTGCATCTTCGTCGGGGATGCCAGCATGTCACCCTATGAAATCGCCGTGCCGGGCGGGGCGAATGAGCATTGGAACCAAGAATCGGGCGAGGTTTGGCTGCGCCGCGCCCTGACGCAATGGCCGAGCCATGTGTGGCTGAACCCGGTGCCGCAGGCGCATTGGCAGTATACGCATTCGATCCAGATGATCCGAGAGATCACCGAAGACCGCATGTATCCGCTGACCTTGGACGGGATTGGGGCGGCGATGAAATCGTTGGTTTGATACCAACAAAATTTAGTGCTAACCCTTTTAGGCGTCATCCTCGGACCTGTTCCACGAGTGTCCGGTTGCAAGTTCTTCGGTTATACTTTCTGTCCTGCACTGAGTTAGAATCGGATTATTTGTCTTTTCGCATAGCAATCGCGTTCAATACAGTGTCGCCCCGCGACTTGATCGCGGGGTCCATCTCTCAAGGCTTGCTGGACGATGGATGCCGCGATCAAGTCGCGGCAAGACGTTGTTTTTTCGATCCGTATACTGTCGGACAGCCGTGGACTTGTTCCGAGGGTCCATCTATCTGATTTCGCTGAGATATGGATCGTCTAGAGCGAATTGCGTTTGACGTGAACCACTGAGCATCGGCATTCGCATACGTCTTGATGCGAATGCCGATCCGGGTGAAACGCAAATCGCTCGGAACGACCGTTGCACGGTGCAGCCGCGACGATGACGGCAAGAGAGGTCAGTCACAAAGGCCATTGGTTTGATACTGGCGATCACTCAGGTTTCCACGAAAAGTCGAAACGAGAGCCGATTGTAGGAGAAGGCTATCAAGCGACTGCGGAGGTTTTTTCGTCGTCTTCAAGCACGCTGAAATCAGCCGTCGGTGGGAAACTGGCGGTGACGGTCGTTCCCTTGCCGACGGCACTTTGGATATCCAGCACGCCGCCATGCGCCTCGACCAGCGATACGACGATGGGCAGGCCCAGCCCGGTGCCGCCGATATCGGCCACTTCGGCATTCGGGATGCGGGAGAACGGTTTCAGCGCGTTTTGCAGGTCGTGGGGGGTCATGCCGTAGCCCTCATCCGTAACCATGAAGGCCATCGCATTATCCTGCTGTTCCACCGTCAGGGTTATGGCTGCGCCATCGGGCGAATACTTTATGGCATTGCAGAGCAGATTCAGCAGTATCTGCTTCATCGCCCGGCGATCAGCGTTCAATATGCCATCGGCTGCCTTATTGGCGATATGCAGCGTATGGCCACGGCTATCGGCATTGACCGCGACAAGATCACGTATGTCCTCGACGAAAGGACCGAGTTCGATATCTTCGGGATAAAGCTTGAGTTCACCGGCCTCGATCTTCGACAGGTCGAGCAAGTCGTTGACGAGGGATAACAGGTGTTTGCCGCTGCGGTGGATCGTACCGGCGTAATCTTCGAGGTTTTCGAGCTTCTTCTGTGGGGCGAGGGCATCGGGATGGGCCAGCAGTTCGGAGAAACCGATTACGGCGTTGAGGGGGGTGCGCAGCTCGTGGCTCATCTTGGCCAAGAAGTCGGATTTCGCCTGATTCGCCTCTTCGGCTTCGCGGCGGGCTTCGTTGACCTCATGCGTCCGCTCTTCGACCCGCTGCTCAAGCTCGGCGCGGGCAATGTCGAGTTCTTGATAGGCCGTTTTCAACTCTGCCACGCGGGTTTCGAGTTCATTCGTCGTCGCCTTGAGGCGTTCCCGCGAATTTTGTAGGTATTTGATCGTCGGCATCGATTGCAGAATCAACGGGGTGGCGGCGATAATGGAGGTGGCGGCCACGACCTTTATGAGATTGGGTGGTAGGGAGCCGTTGAACCAGTAGAAGGCCGCCGTCGATGCGATCAGTGCGAATATGAAACAAACGAGAGTCAACGTCACCAATGCCACCGGCAGGCTGAATGCCTTGAATCGGTCATTGATAAACTTGAACACTGTTTGTCTCCTCCTGTAGTCAAGATTGTTCGTGTTGGTTATCTCTCTGGTGTCGTAATACCGTTCATCATCCGTTTACCAGCGTTAAAAGTGTAATATACATAAATACCTTCACCTCAGTTTGTAAATCTCGCTCGCAGGAGAAACCCGTGCAGCCCTTCGATCGCATCATTGACGTCGCCCGTGCCAATCCGGCCATCATCTCGCTCGCCGAAGGCCATGACGCACGAGTCGTCGAAGGAGCTGTCCGAGCGGCGCGGGAGGGGATTGCCCGTCCTGTCCTCGTCGGGGAAGTCGGCACCGTGCGGGCGCAGCTTGCCGCCTTGGGCGCGGGGGAGGATGCGGTGGAGATTTTCGACCCCGCCACCGATGAGCGCACCCCCGGCTATGCCGATCTGTTCCATGAAATTCGCAAGCATTCCGGGGTGGATGCCGCCGCCGCGCAGGAAGCCGCGCGTGATCCGCTGACGGCTGCCGCGCTGATGGTGCGGGCGGGGGATGCGGGGGGGACGATTGCGGGGGCAGTCGCCACCACCGCCGAAACGGTCCGCACCGCCTTTCGCGTCATTGGGCGGGCCGATGGGGTGGAAACGGTGTCCAGCTTTTTCCTGATGCTGCCGGATGGAGAGGGCCACCCGCTGACCGGGCCGGTCTTCTTTGCCGATTGCGGGCTGATTATCGAGCCGTCATCGGAGGAATTGGCGCAGATCGCGATTTCTTCGGCGGATTCGATGACGGCGTTGTTGGGCGCGGAACCGCGTACCGCCTTTCTGTCCTTCTCGACCAAGGGCAGTGCGCGGCACAAGCGGGTGGATAAGGTGACGGCGGCCCTCGATATCGCCCGCGAGGCGCGCCCCGACCTGACGATGGATGGCGAGTTTCAGTTCGACGCCGCCTTCGTCCCCGATGTCGCCGCGCGCAAAGCGCCGGATTCGCCGTTGCAGGGGGATGCCAATATCTTCGTCTTTCCATCCTTGGAGGCGGCGAATATCGGGTACAAGATCGCCCAGCGCATCGGGCGCGCCCGTGCCATCGGGCCGATCCTTCAGGGGCTTGCGGCCCCGGCAAACGATCTGTCGCGCGGGTGCAGCGCCGAGGATGTCTACGACCTGATCGCCGTGACCAGTGCGCAGGCGGCGGGGCGTCGGTAGCGGGGGCGACCTGTCCTAAGACGTTTGGCGAGGGGTGGGGCTTGCGCTCCCCCCGATCTTTTCTGCCCCAATCTTGCCCGTAATTTGCATCAGAACGGGTCAGAATGCAGGGGAGCCGACCGACGATGATCCGATCCATAACATTTGCCGTGGCGCTTGCCGCGTCGTTTGCACCGAATTTGGCCCATGCCGATGCCGGTTTCCTTCACGCCAGCCCGTCTCTTAGCCTCGCCAAACCTTGCAATCCGGATGCGTCCTGTACGTTCTCGTGGACCCTCGCCTCGCGGATGGGGCATATCCTGAGCTTTGCTGAGAGTCGTTATGGTCCGCGTGACATAAACTGGACCCTGCTGGGCGTGGAGTTCACCTCGCTCAACGCGCCACAGGTCTGGTATCCTATTTTCAACGGGGTTGGAAAAAGCATCATCATCCAACTGACCAAGAGTGCTGCGACCGATGAAACCCAAGCCTTATTCCAGCTTTCCCATGAGGTCGTGCATCTGCTGACCCCCGCCGGGCCGGGCGCGCTGGCCACGGTTTTGGAGGAGGGGCTGGCGACATATAATTCGCTCGATTACCTGCGTTCCATCGGTGATCCGGTTGCACCATCCTATATCGCGGCACCGCGCTATCTGCGGGCGTATCGTGCGGTGAACCGCCTTGCAGAGCGGTCTGATTTCGCAAATGGGATCAAACGGTTGCGGGCAACGGGCCGGTTTAGCCGGGTGACCGCCGGGGATTTGTTGCAGGTGTATCCGGGGCTGCCCTTCACCGAGGCGATGCTGCTGTCGGAGACTTTTTGAGGATTGGTGATGCGCAATGTGTCGGGAACGGAAGTGACCTGATCGCGGTCGATCGAAGCGGCATCGTTCCTGCAACGCAGTCTGGTAACCGCATGATCCGTCCCGAAAGAGAGCGCCATGACCCGCACGCAGCAGCTTCCTAATTTCGCAGTCGTCTTCGCCGTTCTCTTCGCGCTTCAGGCCGTGACCGTTACGATCATCGCCCCCGATTTGATTACGCATACCGCCAATGCGAGCGTTATCGGGCGCTGATCGCTGTCGGGGTGATCCCGTGAAGAAACTCGATGCCTGAATTTTAGACGGCAGCGCGCGCTTGACATTTGGTGAATTTTCGGGTCGTTTGTTCTTGTTTTGTTTTTAACGAGGATACGCACTGAACATGAGTTGGACCCGCTGCATCGAGATCAATCGCGCTGACCTGCTGCCCATTGT
>CALJIU010000090.1 GCA_937974055.1 uncultured Neomegalonema sp.
CACGCTGATCGGTGACCGCAGCAACCGCGTTTTCCGCCTTGGCCAGCGCGTAACCGTGCGGTTGGAGGAGGCTGTGCCGCTGACGGGTGGTCTGCGCTTTACGCTGCTGGATGGCGGAACTGCCGGAAAACCGGGCGGCGCGCGCAAACGGCCCGGTCCCAACCGCAAGCACCAACGCAAGGTCCATCGCGGCAGACGTTCCAAATTATGAGAAAGCGGCCTATGATGATGATACCGATGGCGGCGATCAATGACAGCTCTGTTCCGGGCGCAGACCCGGAACCCCGATAGGCGGAGCGCGGTTCTGCGAGACCCCGACTCAAGGCCGGGGATGCGCAGGGGCCGATGCAAACGCGGCCACATCACCCACCCAGGAACAACTGCCCCACATTCGGATTGGCCAGCAATTCGTCGCCCGGTCCCGCGATGGCGACTTCGCCGGAGACGAGGACGTAGCCGATATCGGCAAATTCCAGCCCCTTCTTCGCGTTCTGCTCGACCATAATGATGGTCTTGCCGTCGCGGCGTTGCAGGTCTTCGAGAATCTCGAACACCATGTCGATGAAGCGCGGTTCCAGACCGATCGACGGCTCATCCACCAGCAGGACTTCGGGGTTCATCACCAGCGCGCGGCTGATTTCCAGCAGGCGGCGCTCTCCGCCCGACAGCACCTTGGCCTGATGTTTCCGGCGGGCGGCGAGGCGGGGATATTTGTCGAAGACCATCTCGGCGGCCTTCTTCGCCTCGTCCGGCTTGTCCTTCAAAAAGCCGCCCATCCACAGGTTTTCCTCGACCGTCATGCCGGGGAAGACGGATTTATCCTGAAGGATATAGGCGATGCCCGCTTGGGACAGTTTTTCGCTGGGGGTCAGGCGGGTGACGTCGTTCATCGTGCCATCGGCCCCGGCGATCTTGATCGAGCCGGAGAAGATATTCGTGAAGCCGAAGATCGAGTGCAGGATCGTGGATTTCCCCGCCCCGTTCGGGCCGATCAGGCACAGCGACTGACCCTTGCCGACGCGCAGGTCGATATCGTGCAGGATCTCCATCTTGCCATATCCGGCATTCAGGTTCTCGATGCTGACGAAGGGGTCACCGACGACGAGGGCGTCGAGCTTTTCGGGGCTGGTCCCTTCGGCGATGGCGGCGACCTGTCGCGTCACTTCCTCGACGGAGATGACGGTATCGACGGTTCCCATGTGGTAGCCGCGCGATTTCTCGCCCGACTGCGCCCCGGTTTGATCTTCGGCCATCAATGCGCTCCCAGATAGGCATCGACGACGCGCTGGTCGCCCTGAATTTCGGTGGGGCTGCCCGCCGCGAGCAACTCGCCATGGGCAAGACAGTAGATGCGGTCGGCCATGTTCATGATCACGCGCATGTTGTGCTCGATGATGAACAGGGTGATGCCGAACTCGCTGTTCGCCCGCTTCAGCCGGTCGATCAGGCCGTTGATGAGGGTCGGGTTGATCCCCGCCGTCGGCTCGTCGAGCAGCAGCACGGTCGGCTCGTTCATCAGGGCCATCGCGAATTCGAGCAGCTTTTGCTGGCCAAAGGACAACGAGCCGGAGCGCAGGAACCGCTTTTCGTACAGGCCCACGAAATCGAGCAGGTGCTCGGCCCGGTCATGGTCCGCGCGGGTATTGGTGGTGAAGGCTTCGCGGATGGTCATCTTGCGGTGCGGCATCGAGATCAGCATGTTCTCGACACAGTTCATATCGCCGTAGATGCGCGTCTGCTGAAACGTGCGCAACAGGCCGAGCCGGGCGATATCCTGCACCGGCTTCTTGGATATTTCCTGCCCCTCGAATTTGATCGAGCCGCTGTCGATGGGGTGATAGCCGACGATGGAGTTGAACAGGGTGGTCTTGCCCGACCCGTTCGGCCCGATCAGGCCGGTGATGCCGCCCTTCTCCACCTCGATGGAGATGTCGGTATTCGCTTTGACGCCGCCATAGGATTTGGAAACGCCGTTGACTTCGATGATCTTTGTCATTCCGCAGGCTCCCCGGCCAAGGCGGGTTTCTCGGTCACGCGCTCGCCGAACCATTCGGGTTTGACCCGCGCGAGCCAACCCATGAGACCGTCTTGGAAATAGACGACCGTGATGACGATCAGCGCGCCCAAGGCCACCCACTGCCAACCGAGCAGGTAGTTCCACGTCACTTCCTTCACGACATGGAACAGGATCGCGCCGATGATCGGCCCCCACAGCGTCCCCTTGCCGCCCAGCAGCACGCAGACGACCATGAAGATGCCGAGGTTGATGGTCTGGAAGGCAGTTTCCAGCGGCTCGAAATGGATGAGCTGGTAGCCAGAAATGCCCCCGGCGATGCCGACGAAGAAGGCCGCGATGGACCATGTGATCAGCTTGTAGCGCAGGGTATGCAGGCCCATCGCCTCCGCCTTTTCCTCGTCGTCACGGATCGCGTTGATCGCGGCGGCGAAGCGGGTGGTGTAGAACCAGCGCAGGAAGATGAACAGGACCACGCCGGTCACGGCGAACAGGTAGTAGAAGAACAGCTTCGCATTCTCGTAATCGTCGCCCGGAAAGACCGGCAGCGCGATGCCCTGCCCGCCGCCGACCCATTCCCAGTTCGACACCAGCTCTCCGGCGGCGATGGCCGCGCCCAGCGTGCCGATGGCGAAATACGGGCCGCGCAAACCGAACAGCAGATAGCCCAGCACCCACGCGATTCCGGCGCATAGGACACCGGCGGCAATCAGGCCCAGCGCCATGCCGAGGAAATACTGCGTATCGGTGAACTTGTAGATCCCGCCCCCTGCGGCGTTGGTGTACTCGCCGACATTATAGGCGATAGAAATGCCCACGACGGCGGCGATATACATGCCCGCCCCGTAGAACAGGATATTGCCGAGCGAATTGTACCCCATCTGACCGCCGGTCATATCCCATGTCATGGACAGGATGATGAAAATCCACAGGGTCGCGAGTTGCGTGCGGAAATCGGGCGCGATGAAGGGCGCAGCGATGATGAAGGCGAGAAGCGCGAGGTAGAAGATCGGGCGTAGGATGGTCATGTCTGGTTCCCCCCTACTGCAAGACTTGGCGTTTGCGGCGCTGTTGCAGCAAACGAATGAACAGGACGAGCAACAGCAGCAGCACGGCAATCGCCTGCTGGTAGCCGATGCCGAAGATATGCGAGCCGTATTGCTCCAGCGCGCCGATGCCCAGACCGGCGGCGATGACCCCCGGCAGATTGCCAAGACCAGCGGCGGTGACGATCACGAAGGCGCGGATCGAATAGGTGATGCCGTAGAAGGGCTGGATCACCCAAGCCATGACGATGATCGCCCCGGCGGCCCCGCAGAT
Source organism: uncultured Neomegalonema sp. (assembly GCA_937974055.1). Lineage (GTDB taxonomy): Bacteria > Pseudomonadota > Alphaproteobacteria > Rhodobacterales > Rhodobacteraceae > JAHDDY01. The sequence goes on from CALJIU010000090.1 coordinate 3,335, forward strand.
GGCCGCGTTGAGCGAGAAGGTGAAGGAATAGACCTTATCGGTGTCGATGCCGAGAACGCGGGCGGCGCGGGCATCCTGTGCCGTGGCGCGGATCGCCTGTCCCATGCGCGAGCGCTTCATGAAGAGGATGACGGCAAAAGCGAGACTGAGCGCCGTGACCACGCCCACGAGCTTCGACATCGGTACGTCGATGAAGCCGTCGGCGAAATAAAGGGTCGGCATGTCGAGTTGGATGCTCTGGGTGTCGGAGCCGAACATCAGGTTCATGATCTGCGCAAACATGATCGCGAGGCCGAAGGTGGCCAACAGCGAGGTGAAGAGATCGCGCTCGATGACCCGCTTGATGACCAGTTTGTAGGTGATCCATCCGATGACCCACATGACGAGGAAGGCGGCGGGAATGCCCAGCAGCGGCTGAATGCCGTTCTGGTCGAGGGTCCACGCGATATAGCCGCCCGCAATCACGAAATCGCCCTGTGCGAGGTTCTTGACGTTCATCACGCCCCAGACGAGGGCCAGACCGTAGGCGGCGAGGGCGAACAGCGCGCCGATCATGATGCCGTCGAGCAGGATCTTCAGGTTGACGATGGGAAACTCGAAGAGCAGCCCGATATTGCCGATGATCTGGTCCATGGGGGACTTTCAAAATGTCTTTTGCATCAGAGCAGGGAACTGAATCATTCTGAAGGGTCATTCCGCGACTTGCGCGGAATCCATCTGTCGATCCGTGTGGATAAATGGACCCCGCGATCAAATCGCGGGGTGACAGCTTCACTATCAAGAGCCGGTCGCTTGGCTTCCGGCTCTTGAGCGCCTTACTGAGCCTTACGCGGCCAGTTCAGCTTGTGCGACGCGAATTTGGAGGGCGCGACCACGTTGTATTTGCCGTCCTGAATCTGGCGCAGGACCATCGGCTTGGCGATGTTATTGCCCGCTTCCGAGAACTTGATCTTTCCGTAGAAGGTGTCGAGTTCGGTGGCGGCAATCGCATCGCGCACGGCTTCCTTGTCCAGCGTACCGGCGCGCTCGAAGGCATCCTTGAAGACGTAGACCGCAGCGGAGGCCTGTGCGACCTGATAGGGGACCGTCTTGTTGGTGTATTCAGGGAAGGCTTCCTTGAAGCCCGCCTCGTACTCGGCGGCGGTGCCGAAGAGTTCGTCTTCGTAGGACAGGGTTTCGGCCCATTGCGTCGAGCACAGGATGTCGTTCGCGGCCTTGCCGAAGTTACCGACGACATCGGCGGCTTCGCAATGGGTCACGGCGATCATCGGCGTGCTGATGCGCTGTTCACCGATCTGGCGAACGGCGGTCGCGGCACCCTTGGAGTGGCCGGACACGATCAGGACGTCGGGTTTCAGCAGCTTCACCTTGGTCAGGATCGCGCTCATATCCGACAGGTCACGCGGCAGTTTCTCGTCGAGGACGACCTTCATGCCGAATTTCTCGGCATCATCCAGCACGCCCGCGCGGATATCGAGGGAGAACGGATCGTTCTCGACGGCGATGGCAACCTTGACGGAGCTAGGGTCTTTGCCCTCTTTCTCGGCTTGCTCGGCGGCAAGCGCGACGGCGGAGGCGAGGTACTGTTCGGAGGTCGACAGCACGGCAAACAGGTATTTGTAACCCTTGTTGAACAGCGAGCGCGACGCGCCCTCGGCCTCGACCATCGGGATCTTGTACTGCTCGGTCACGGGCGCGATGGCCTTGGTCAGACCGGAGGAATACGGGCCGAGCATGTACTGCACGCCGTCCTGATTGATCAGGCGTTCCGCCAGCGTCGCACCACGGTCGCCCTTGGATTCGTCATCGTAATAGATGGTCGAGAAGTTGTAGCATTTGCCGTCGATCTTGACGCCGCCCGCTTCCTTGATCTTTTGAAAGGCGTATTCGTAGCCGTTCTTCGCGTGAACGCCGTTGGTGGCGTACTTGCCGGTCAGCGAGATCGCCGCGCCGAGCGTAATCGTCTCGCATGCTTCAGCCATTGCCGTCGTCGCACCGAACAGCGCGGATGCGGCCACGATGGAGACACCCAGATTTCTGAGAGTTTTCATGAACTACTTTCCTCCCTTGAGGTATGTTTGTCGTATTATAGTCACCGCGTGCCGTTGGCCGCAGCGTTGGTCACAAGTCTAATCAGAGGTTTCAGACGATTCCAAGGACTTATCCCACATGGGGTTCGTTCCGCTGTCTGTCATCCGAGTGGCAGGCGCTCTTGCCCCATGCCGCAGGTCAGCGCTTTACGCATCACCGTGGGCAAGGCGGCGGCGTCCAGTTTCGGGGCGGGAACCCATGTTCCCCGCTGCGCCCGCGCATTGAGGGGCAGGTCGGCGCGCAGCACCCGCAGGGTCAGGTGGAAATGCGTAAAGGTATGGCGCACCGCGCCCATCTCGCGCCAATCGGCGGCAAGCGGCGGGGCGGGCATCGGCTCACCCTCGCCCCAATCGGTGCCGGGCAATTCGGCCATACCGCCCAGCAACCCCTCGTCGGGCCGGGTGGTCAGCAGGACCGCCCCATCCGCCCGCCGCGCGAGGTAGCAGATGCCGTGGCGGGTCGGTTTGGCCTTCTTCGGAATCTTGCGCGGCAGGTCGGCGGCGATCCCCGCCTTTCGTGCCGCGCAGAGATCACTGATCGGGCATTTATCGCAGGACGGATTGCGCGGGGTGCAAATCGTGGCACCCAGATCCATCACCGCCTGCGCATAGTCCCCCGGTCGTGCGCAGGGCGTCTCGGTGGCGGCGATATCGTAAAGCGTGGATTTGGCCTTCGGCAGCGGCTGCTCGACCGCATGAAGGCGGGCCATGACGCGCTCGACATTCCCATCCACCACCGTCGCCACCTCGTCGAAGGCGATGGAGGCGATGGCCGCCGCCGTGTAGCGCCCCACCCCCGGCAGGGTCAGCAGCGCCGCCTCGGTGGCCGGAAACACGCCGCCATGCTGCCCCGCCACGACCTGCGCACAGGCATGAAGGTTGCGGGCGCGGGCGTAATAGCCCAGGCCCGCCCAAGCCGACAGCACGTCATCACGCGGGCTGGCCGCCAAGGCCATAACATCGGGCCATGTTGCCGTGAACGTCTCGAAATACGCCTTTACCGTCGCCACGGTCGTCTGTTGCAGCATGATCTCGGACAGCCATATGCGATAGGGATCGGGCCGCACCCCCGCCGCCCGCGCCGCCGGACCGACCCGCCACGGCAGATCGCGCGCATGGTCATCGTACCAACGCAACAGCGCAACAGCGGCGGGTTGGTTCACGAGCGCGTCATGGGTCACAGAATCGTTTGGCATCGTGAGCCTCTTTTGACGCATACTGTATATAGACAACCGAAATAACAGGACCGTACCGTACAGATGGCCACCCGTTTCAAGAAAACCCGCTATGGCCGCAAGGGATTTCTGCGCGCCTCGGACGTTGCGAAGGGCATGATCCGTCCGGCGTTGACGAAGCGCGGGTTCTCGGAATCGCGCATCCTGGTCGAGTGGGATGCGGTGGTGGGCCAGCGGATCGGCGGGCTATGCCGCCCCGTGCGACTCGGCTATGCCTCAAAGGAAGGCATGGGCGGCACCTTGACGGTCGGGTGTCTGGGTGCCTGCGCCCTCGAAGTGCAGCATTTGACGCCGCAAATCAGCGAACGGGTGAACGCACATTACGGATACCGCGCCATCTCGCGCATCCGAATCGTGCAGCTTGGCCCCGAAGCGTTCGAGGAGCGCAAGGTCAAGACGGCACCGCCACAGCCTCGCCCCGAAGAGGTGGCAGAAATTAGCCGGACGACGGCCATCGTGCAAAATGACGATCTGCGCGGTGCCCTCGAACGGCTTGGACGAAACATCGCGACCCGCAAGGCAGCGGAACGCCCCAACGAAGGAAGAATGGAACAATGAACAAGGGACTTCTCATCGGCGGCGCCGTCGTCGTCGCCGTGGCACTGGTGGGTGCGCGTGCAATGGGCTTTGGCGGCTCGAAAATGCTCGACACGACTCACCTGACCGGCGGACAATCCACTCCGGTCGCTTCGGGATCGAGCACATCGAACAGACAGGTCACCGCAGGATCGAGCACGGCAGAGAGCGCGGAAATCCTCGCCTCCGCCGACCCCTATCCTGGCAAAGTGACGCAAAGCGGCGGCTTTACCGGCGATGTGGTCGAGGGCGATCCGAATGCCGCGATCACCGTCATCGAATACGCCTCGCTGACCTGCCCCCACTGCGCGGCCTTCCACAGCCAGACGTATAAGCGGCTGAAAGCCGACTATATTGATACCGGCAAGATCAAGTTCATCTACCGCGACTACCCGCTGGGGAACGAGGCGTTGAGCGCATCGATCATCGCCCGCTGCGGTGGCGAAGATAAATTCCTCGCCTTCATCGACCTGTTCCTGACGCAACAGGAACGGTGGACCCGCTCCGCCGACTGGATGGGCGAATTGCAGAAAATGGCCCGCTTCGGTGGCCTCACTGCGGATAAGATCAATGCCTGCCTCGCCGATCAGGAATTGGGCCAGAGCGTCGTCAACCGCACGCGCGCCGCGTCGCAGGTCTTCAGGGTCAATTCGACCCCGACCGTTATCATCAACGGCGACGTGTATTCGGGCGGTCGCGACTTCCGCTCGATGTCACAGGCTCTCGACTCGATGCTCTGACGCCTTATTTTGCGATCTGTATCGGCCCTCCGCGTGTCATACGCGGGGGGCTTTTTTTTGGAGAAGGGATTTCACGATGAGCGATTACGTACCGCCGAAGGTGTGGACATGGGACGATAAGAACGGCGGTGAATTCGCCAATATCAACCGCCCCATCGCCGGGGCGACCCATGACCAGACCCTGCCCGTGGGCGAGCATCCGCTGCAACTGCACTCGCTGGCCACGCCCAACGGGGTGAAGGTGACGATCATGTTGGAGGAATTGCTGGCCGCCGGTCATTCGGGGGCGGAATACGACGCCTATGTGATCGATATTCGCAAGGGCGACCAGTTCGGCTCCGACTTCGTGGCGATCAATCCCAATTCCAAGATCCCCGCCCTGCTGGACCGCAGCACGACCCCGCCGACCCGCGTGTTCGAATCGGGCGCGATCCTGATGTATCTGGCCGAGAAATTCGGCGCGTTCCTGCCATCGGACGGCGCAGCGCGCGCGGAATGCCTGTCATGGCTGTTCTGGCAGATGGGCAGCGCGCCCTATCTGGGCGGTGGTTTCGGGCATTTCTACGCCTATGCGCCCGAAAAATTCGAGTATCCGATCAACCGCTTCACGATGGAAACGAAGCGGCAGATGGATGTGCTGGATCGCCGATTGGCCGAAAGCCCCTATATCGCGGGCGACGACTATACCATCGCGGATATGGCGATTTGGCCGTGGTATGG
>CALJIU010000091.1 GCA_937974055.1 uncultured Neomegalonema sp.
ACCGAATGCTGCAAGACCGAGGGCTAGGGCACCGATGAGGGTCGTTCGCATGTCGGATCTCCTTCAGGGGCGTTTTATGGATGTAACGTCGAGGCCAGCTTTGGCCAACCGCGCACGCATAGCGGAAAAGTCTTCTTCCACGACGCGCAGGGTGTGTTCCGTCGCGTGCAGGATCGTGTCAGGGTCGGTCATTATCCCCACATGACCGCGCCAGAAGACCAGATCGCCGCGCTGCAACGGGCCATCTGCATCCACCGCCGCGCCGATGGTCGCCTCCTGCATATCGGCATCGCGCAAGACCCGATGCCCCGCACGCAGCATCGCGGTCTGGACAAGGCCGGAGCAATCGACCCCCTGCACGGTATTCCCGCCCCACAGATAGGGCGCATGGCGGAACATTTCGGCCACCGCCACGAAATCCTCCGCCACCTCGCCCAAGGGCGCAAGATGCGTGCGTTCGATGAACAGGCCGCTCGATAGGCGGGCAAAGGCCCCCTCCTCGCCATCGACCTGCACGGGGGTGTTGAGGAACATCATCCCCATCGGTTCGGCCTTGATGGTTGCCACGCCGTAGGCATGGGTCATCGGCACGGTCACGACATGGCTGGCCCCGTTCGGCACCGGTCCCAACGTCGCCTCCGGCACATAGCCGATATAGCCATCCGCCTGCGCCTGCCCCCGGCACCAGCCATCCGCCGTCTCGTAGACGTCGAAGACCGCCCCGTGCAGCAGCGTGGAGGCCAATGGCCCGAACGGTTCCGGCGCATCCTTCAGCGGCGCAACCGCCGTCTCGACGGCAAGGGTCGCACGCGGCGCACCGGTCAGGCCCGCCGCCATAGGATTCAGGCGCTTATCTCCTGCGAATGGATCAGGCAAAGCGGTCCTCGATCACCTTGTACATCGCCATTGCGGCATTGCATTCGGCCCCTTCGGGTCGACCGGGCCGGGCGCGTTGGCACCAGCCATAGATGTCGAAATGCACCCAGCGGTACGAATTCTTTACGAACCGGCGCAGGAACAGCGCGGCGGTGATCGCCCCGGCCATGCCCCCCGCCGGGGCATTGGTGATATCGGCGATGGAGGAATTGATATCGCGCTCGTATCCATCGAATAACGGCAACGGCCAGACCGGATCGCCCATTTCCTCGCCCGCCGCCACGATTGCCGCCGCCAACGCCGCGTCATCGGTGAAGAAAGGCGGCACATCCTGCCCCAGCGCCACCCGCGCGGCCCCGGTCAGGGTGGCGAAATCGACGATCAGTTCGGGGTCTTCGGAGGCGGCCTCGGCCAGCGCATCGGCCAGCACCAGCCGCCCCTCGGCATCGGTATTGCGGTTTTCGACCGTCAGCCCCTCGCGCGATTTCATCACATCGCCGGGGCGGAAACTGTTGGAGGATACCGAATTCTCGACCGCCGGGATCAGCACGCGCAGCTTTACGGGCAGCTTCGCATCCATGATCATCGTCGCCAGCGCGAGGATGCAGGCGGCCCCGCCCATATCCTTCTTCATGATCAGCATCGCGGCGGAGGGTTTGATATCCAGGCCCCCCGTATCGAAGCACACACCCTTGCCAACCAGCGTGATCGCGCGGGTCGCCCCCGGCGCTTCCCAGCGCAGATCGACCAGCCGTGGTTCCTGCGCCGATGCCCGCCCGACCCAGTGGATCAGGGGGTAGTTTTGCTCCAGCAGGTCGTTGCCCCGGATCGCCGTGACGGTCGCGCCATGCGCGTCCCCCGCCTTGCGGATCGCGGCCTCCAGATCATCCGGTCCCATTTCCTCGGTCGGGGTGTTGATGAGGTCACGCCCCAGCGTCATCCCCCGCGCTAGCCGCATCACGCGGTCCAGATCGATATCGGAGGGCGGCACCAGCCGCGCAGGACGGCGGCGGGCTTCCTTGTAGCGGGTGTATTGATACGCACCGAGTATCCAGCCCAGCATCGCTTGCTCGCGCGCCTCGGCCTCCTCCAACCCTTCGAGGCGATAGACGCCTTCGGGCAGGTCCAGCGGCAGCACGCCAAAGGCCCGCGACTCGATTCCATCGAAGTGGCCATCGCCCACCCCGAACAGAACGCTTTTGATACCCCCCTCGGCGGCGGGCAAGCACAACACAGCGCCGCGTGATGGCGAGAATCCGTTGGCCAGCGCCCATTTCGTATCGGCATCTGGGGCCGTTTCCAGCCATGCGCTGAACGCCTCGCCGGTGATCGGCCAGATCGGAACGGATGCGGCATCCGAATCGGCGGGTTCGAGACAGGGAAACGCACTGTCCAAGGCAATTCTCCGGTTCTGTACGGGCAGATGACCTGCTGATTAAAGCGGAATGGCGGCAGGGTAAACGTCTGATCGACATTCTGCACGGTATCGGCCCCCGCATTAACACAGTGGTCACCCCGTTCGCGCATGGTGAACGTCGAATGTCCGACAGGAGTCGGTACCCGATATAACGGCAGGGATAGCGAAAATGATGCGGTTTGAACGGATTCGTGGCGGCGTGGCTCCGCTCTGCCTTGCGGCGATGTTGGCCGGGTGCGGTCAGGTGGACAGCCTGCTCGTCATGGGCGGCGATAAATCCGGCGGCGTTGGCAAGCCCAATATCAGCTTCACGGATAACAGCGCGCAACCCGATAGCAAGCCCAGCGGGCTGTCGAAGGAAGACAACCCCATCGTCTTTCTCGAAAGCGCGGCGCGCTTTGCCGAACAGCAGCGCGAATACGATACGGCGGCCAAGCACTGGGCGCATCTGGCCTCGATGAAGCCCGAAAACACCACCTATATCCGCAACCTCGCCGTCAGCCTGCGCGTGCTGGGCCGACACGAGGATGCCGAGCGGATCTTGCTTCAGGCATTGCGCGAAAAGCCCTCGAATATCGATCTGAACGAAGAACTGGCCAAGACGATGATCGCGTCGGGCCGTTTGCGCGACGGTGTGACGTTGATCGAGAAGGTCGCGTCCCTTTCCTCGAACGATGCCCCGCGCATGGCGCGCCTCTACTCCGCCACCGGGGTTGCCTTCGACCGGGCCGAAGAACACAAGAAAGCGCAAGACCAGTACCGCAAGGCCCTGTCGGTGCAGCCCTATAACGCCACCGCGCTCAACAATATGGGCCTGTCCTACGCGATGGATAACCAGCTCGATCTGGCCGAAAAAACCCTGCGCCGCGCCCTCGTCGCGCCCAGCGCGGGGACGCAGGTGCGCCAGAACCTCGCGATGGTCCTATCGCTCAAGGGCCAGACCGACGAAGCCCGCCGCCTCGTCGGGCAGGATTTGCCCGCCTCGATGGCGAACCAGACCGTCGGCTTCTACGGCGGCATCGCCGACCAGCGCGACGTCTGGCGGGATGCGGCGGCGCAGTAAGCCTTTTGCCGTTTGAGATCGAATTTCACCTTCCCGTGTGCTAAGGGTGCATCATGGAAGGTGATATCGGTTTCTGGGAACATCTGCAGGGGTTGAGCGGGGCCGTTTGGGTGGCCATCGGCATCGTCTCGGCGACGGTGTTCTGGTTCCTGAAATGGGCGATTACGGTCCTGTTTATTCAGGGCAAGGGCATCAGCCTCGTCACGGTACCGGCAACGAGACTCGCCACCCGCATTCTCGAAGAAAAATTCACCCAGCGGATCAACGACGCGAAAGCGTTGCCGAAGCTGCACGTCCCCCGCAACTGGGACGAGTTCAACCGCTTTAGCGGCCATGTCGCCCAGCGGATGAGCACCTATCGCGAGTTGATCTACATGGTGCAGGCCCGGTTCAACGGGCCATCGGCCATCTGTCTGCGTGTGGCCGTGCGCTATTTCGAGGGCAGCTTCGTCGAGACGTTCGAGACG
>CALJIU010000092.1 GCA_937974055.1 uncultured Neomegalonema sp.
TCGACCAGACCACCGCCATACCCTTCCAATTCGCCCATGATGATGCGGTAGTCGTGGGCGACGTCCTCGGCGGTGCCATCGACCAGATGCAGCAGCACGGCGCAGCGTTCGACATGGCCAAGAAAGCGGTCGCCCAGCCCCGCGCCCTCGCTGGCCCCTTCGATCAGGCCGGGAATATCCGCCAGCACGAATTCGCGCCCATCGATGCCGACGACCCCCAATCCGGGGTGTAGGGTGGTGAAGGGATACGCGCCGATCTTGGGGGTGGCGTTCGTGACAACCGATTGAAAGGTCGATTTGCCCGCATTCGGCAGACCCAGCAGGCCCGCATCGGCGATCAGTTTCAGGCGCAGGATCAACGTGCGCTCGATCCCCGGTTGGCCGGGATTGGCCTGTCGCGGCGAGCGGTTGGTCGAGGATTTGAACCGCACATTACCCCAGCCGCCGTTGCCGCCCTGCGCGATCAGGACGCGCTGGCCGACTTCGGTCAGGTCGGCGATCAACTCCTCGGTATCCAGATCATAGATTTCGGTGCCCACCGGCACCTTGATCAGCTTGTCGTCGCCGCCCGCGCCGGTGCGTTCGCGGCCCATGCCGTTCTGGCCACGCTGGGCCTTGTGGTGCTGCTGATAGCGGAAATCGATGAGCGTATTCAGGCCGGGGATGGCCTCGGCCCAGACATCGCCGCCCCGCCCCCCATCGCCCCCATTCGGGCCGCCATATTCGATATGCGCCTCGCGCCGGAAGGACGCGCAGCCATTGCCGCCCGCGCCGGACTGAATGTAGATTTTCGCTTGGTCGAGAAATCGCATGGGGCCACCCTTCGCGGAACGCAAGGGCAGGAGATAGGCCGGGGCGCGCCGGGGCGCAAGGGTTGGCTAGTTTTCCATCTCCCTTTGCACAACAGCCCGAAACCCGGCGGCGGGCAGGCGGTAGAGGGCGTCGATGATCGCCTGCGCCTCCTCACGGGCCAGCGTTCGGGGGTGCCAGACCACGGCCTCGCGGGCGGGAAGCAAGCCCCACAGCATCGCCTCACGCGCAGCACGCAAGACGACGACCGCCTCGATGCCCTGCGGCCTGTGGCGCAATTCGATACGTCCGTCATGGTTGCTGACCACCATAAAGACGGCGCGCCCGCCCTGCCCGGCCTCAGCAAAAGTATCGAGCACCTCCAGCGCCTTCACACGCCCCACCATGCCCCGCGCGGTGAAGGCCCCCACGGCATCGGTCGCACTGACAAAGAGCTTTGGATTGATCACAGGTCGATATCCGCCGGGAAGAAAGGGGCAAAAGCAGCGATGCGTATGGAACGGTATCGCAGTCGCAGATGATAGACCATCATTGGAGAATGCGCCATACATCCACTCAATTGATGTATACGCATAGAATCCATTCATCACCACGTTGATAAATTAGACCATAACTTCAATTTCAGTCTTTTTACAGGCAAGAAACGAACAACGGATACTCTATCCATGGTTAAATTATTTCCATTAGAGCAAACTGCTCCAATATACAGATCAAAAGGGATGAACAGTCATGTTCGCCACGAAACCCGAAACCCAATACGTCAACCGACGGGCATCGACGCGCTTTATCTGTGGGGAAAACTGCGTTCTGATGCTCAATGAGCGCCAAATTCGCGCCGTTACCCTCAATATCTCTACCGGGGGCATGGCGGCGCAGCTTCAAGGTTTGGGCCGGATCGACATCGGCGATGTCGTGGATGTACAGCTTTCCTACCTACCGACGATCCGCGCGCAGGTCCGCTGGATGAAATCGCGAAAGGTGGGGTTGCAGTTCGATGAACCGCTGGATCAGCATCCCGGCATCATCGCGCTGCTGGAAAGGCTGGAGGGGGTCGCGCCCAATGACCGCGAGGATGCGCCGGATGGGGGATCTGAAAAATCGGGGGATAAGTGAGAAGCCGCACGACCCGAAACCAAACCGTTATGGCTGCTTCCTTCCGGACCTGACCAGGTTGGCGGTCGGCTCGCCCGGCGACTCCTCAACGCCTAGATAGGCGATGGGAGGTGGGGTTTGCAAGGGTGATTGACAGGCTCGCGGCAATACGCGCATTTCAGGGTGACTGCAGCATCCGAAAGGCGACGACAATGGCACAGGCACACAAAATCGCGGTCATCCCCGGCGACGGCATCGGGACGGAAGTAATGCCACAGGGGCTGCGCGTGCTGGAGGTGGCGGCGAAGAAGTTCCGGATCGGTCTGGATTTCACCCATCACGATTTCGCCTGTGCCGATTATTACACCAAGCATGGGCAGATGATGCCCGATGACTGGCAGGCGCGGCTAGGCGTGGCGGATGCGATCTTCTTTGGCGCGGTGGGCTGGCCCGATGTGGTGCCGGACCATGTGTCGCTGTGGCAATCGCTGATCCTGTTCCGGCGCAATTTCGACCAATACGTCAACCTGCGCCCCGCCCGCGCGATGCCGGGGGTGCCATCACCGCTGGCCGGGCGGGGACCGGGGGATATCGACATGATGATCGTGCGCGAGAATACCGAGGGCGAGTATTCCTCCATCGGCGGGCGGATGTACCCCGATACCGAGCGCGAAATCGTCATGCAGCAGACGATCATGAGCCGCGTTGGCGTGGACCGTATTCTCGAATTCGCCTTCGATCTGGCCATGAAGCGCGGCAAGCACTTG
>CALJIU010000093.1 GCA_937974055.1 uncultured Neomegalonema sp.
CTAGCGTCCATTCCGCCGTACTTGGAGCGCCACTTGTAAAACGATGCGCTGCTCATGCCATGCTCGCGGCACAGCTCAGATACCGGAACCCCGCCCTCCGCCTGGCGCAGGATGCCCATGATCTGTGGTTCAGTAAAACGACTCTTCTTCATCAAAATCTCCTCGATTATCTTGCCGAGAAAATTCTACTCACGCATCCCCTTAAACGCTGGGGGATTACCAAGGCTCATATGTGGCGCAAGATCAGTGCGCGCATGGCAAGCCCATTATTAGCTGGAATCCCGCAGGATATTTTACGCCGTGGATTGCGCAAAACCGCATCAACCCCGCTGACCACCTTCATGCTGACAGCCCGACTTTGATCGCGGATATGACCAGCTTTATCAAAGCGTTTGGCGGGTCATCGGGCGCGCCTTCAGCGGCCTATTTTGAGGGGCGGCGCACGGAATATGTGTGCGCCATTGGCGTATCGCTCTGCGAAGAAAACACCACGCTGACGCTACTTGATCTGGCGGCGGCAATTAACGCGATGGTGGTAGGCGGCGAGGAATGGATTGACCGTTATGCCTTCCCCATGTCGGAAAGCCGCTATCCGTTCGTGCGCCGCGTTGAAGCCGAAATCGCCGCCGCGCGTGAAGATAGCTCGGGTGGCTGGCGCGGCATACAGGGCGAGATTCTGCGTTCGTTCTCTTGTCTGAACGACCCCGCCTTGATGGAATCCGTCTCGCCGCACGCGAACGGCTCATTCGACTTCTCGTTCCGTCAGTTAGTTACGCCTAACCCACGGACAGGCAGATATGTGGCATACCAAGTCAATCTCTGTCCGCCGATTGATTTGGTGGCGGCATGGTCGCCCGTGCTGCGCGCACTGCTGATGAATGCCTATGTCTGGAAAAGTCGCGCACCTGCCGCCCCGCCGCAAACATGGCTGATTGACGAGGCGGGAAACTTGGCGGGCGGTGAGACAAGCGGCGGTTTTGATCTGCTCGTGAAGCTCTACACCATTGGCGCGGGCATGGGCATTCGGCCTTGGTGCTTCTTTCAGTCGTTTCAGCAATCACGCGCACTCGGCAAAGATGCCGATAAGATCATCATGGCCAGCGCCATCAAGTGCTTCTACGGCATCCGCGACGAAGAAACGGCTTTACTGGCCTCGAAGCTGTCGGGGCGCAGCACTATCGAATATATTGATGACACCGCCGCCGAACAGGCGCTGTTTGCCCGCGATAAAGCGCGTGCCAGCCTGTGGGAAGGCACAGACCCGTTTATGGCGGCAGCAGAGGTAGGCTATCAAGAAAGCCTCGCGACCATGCGCCGTACCATGCAGCGCGATATGATCACGTCTGATGAAGCGCTGAATATGGGCGTCGATCATATGCTGATCTTTGCGGATTCTTTGGGCGGCGTGCTGAAAGCGCAGCGGCGCAATTACTTTGATATGGCCGCACTGGATCGGCTTTATCACCCGAACCCGTATGTGCCGCAGGTCGATCTGCGCCGCGTGCGCACGGCCACGCGATGGGGGCGGCGTACACGCCGCGTCAAGAAAGGCGCTGTTCCGCGCCGTTTTGCGCATCTACCGCAATATCAGCACGGTCAGTGGAGCCGTGTAAAATGAGCGGGTTGGATGATGTCGCGCCCCTGTCGCCGCAATTTACCACTCAGGGCAAAGCGCCCGTGACTCCTGAACACGCCTTGCGCCGCAAGGCGTTCTTCGAACGGCGGGGCGTGCCATTGCCTGTGCCGCGCCCCTCATGGGCGCATGCGGTGGATCGGGACAGTTTTGACGCTGATTGGCAGAAAGACCGCGAAGCCCGCCGTGCGGTTTTCAAGGCGCAGCGGCAAAGCCAAGCGGTCGGTACGCCACAGCCTGCGCATTTGCGCGGCACGTTCGCCCGCAGCATTGACGTTTAACGGCTTCCAGTAGTTGCGCACTCTCAACAATCAAAAGGAAATCAAACCCCATGACCGATAATACGCAAATGCCGCCATCCCCCGATACGGCAACGCCTGCCAAGACGCAGGAACGTGGCCCGTCTATGGTCGCCTACACCGTGAAGGATCGCGGTGATCAAGCGCCCGTATGGCGCGCCATTGGCGCGGCCTTCACGCACAAAGACAAAAAGGGACTTGATCTGGTGCTGGATGCGATGCCCGTCGATGGTCGGGTAACGTTGCGCGCGCAGCGCAAGGAAGCCTTCAAAGAGAAGCGCCGCGAAACACAATCACGCGGTCAAGAGCGCCCTCGTGATCAGGAGTTTGATCGCTGAGCGGATTCCCAAAAAAGAACAAAATAGGACTATATTCCTTGAAGTATCGGCTGAAATATCATAAGATATTATAAAGTAACGATAACAAGGAGACTTGCCGTGAAAGATATATAACCAAATTAAAAGAAAGGCTCATGCTTTGACAACAGACTATCCCACCACAATGCACAAGGATTTTGACACCGAAATAGACACAACCCGCCTGATGGCTGCTCTGCGCCTCCCTTCAAGCAGCGCGCCCGCGAAACTGAGCGAAGCTGACCGTGCCGCTTATCTCGCTATGCTGAACGGCGAGCATCCCGCGCCGCTTGCTCCTGATAAAGCCAATGCTATACTCAATGCGCTCTGGCACATCATGACCGCCTTTGTTGATCTGGGCTTCGGCGTGGGGCCTGTTGCGGCGGAAACGCCTGCCCCTTGTGGAAAACTCCCCAAAAATCAGCCCATCAAATGCGACAGGCGCGGCGATAATGCGCTACCTTACCCCTATGAGAACAAAGCAAAAAATCAAAAAACCGCCCCCGTCGGTACGGGTGAGAAAGCGAGGGAGTCATGATGACATCACGGCGCAAGCATAGCGCCTTAAAGGCCAAAACGGTCGGCAAGAATGCGGCTGAAAATTCTACAGAAACCAAGGCGCTGATCTATTGCCGCGTGTCCTCAAAGAAACAGGCCATAGAAGGATCGGGGCTGGATAGCCAAGAGCATCGCTGCCGCCAATATGCAGAGCGCGAGGGCTATGAGGTGGAAGCCGTGTTCCCCGATGATGTATCGGGCGGTGGTGACTTCATGAATCGCCCTGGCATGGTGGCGCTGCTCTCCTATCTGGCGGCGAAACCACGCACGCAATTCGTGGTGATCTTTGATGACCTGAAACGCTTCTCGCGCGATTTGGAGTTCCACTGGCAGTTGCGGCGCAAATTCGAAACCTATGGCGCAAAGATCGAGTGCTTGAATTTTAAGCTCGACGATACGCCTGATGGGCGCTTTGTGGAATCCATGCTGGCCGCGTCAGGCCAGCTGGAACGCGAGCAAAATGGTCGTCAAACGATCCAGAAAACCCGCGCGCGGATTGAGAAGGGCTATTGGGCGTTCCAAGCGCCCATCGGCTATAAATATGAAAAAGTCGATCCTCACGGCAAACTGCTCGTGCGCAATGAACCGCTGGCATCAATCATACAGGAAGCGCTCGAAGGCTTCGCTTCGGGGCGCTTCACGGCGCAGACGGAAGTGCAGCGCTTTTTTGAAAGCCAGCCTGCATTCCCTAAATGTATCAAGGATAAGGGGCTTGTGCGCATGGAGCGCACTAGTTCGATTCTTCGCAACATGATCTATGCGGGCTATGTCGAATCGCCCAAATGGGAAATCACCGCGCGCAAGGGGCATCATGAAGCCCTGATCTCGTTGGCAACGCATAAGAAGATTCAGGATCGCATCGCGGGGGCTGTGAAGGTCGCGCCGTGGCGCAAGGATGTGTCGAACGACTTCCCGTTGCGCGGATTCATCAGCTGTGCCGATTGCGGCCTTGCATTGACGGCGGGATGGTCGAAGGGGCGCACGAAGCATTACGCCTATTACCATTGCCACAAGCGCGGCTGCCCTTCCTTTCAGAAGACAACGCCCAAAGCGCGGCTGGAAGGACAGTTTGAGGATATGCTCAAGCGCCTGCAACCGACGCAGGGGTTATTCAGGGTCGCGGCGGCGATGTTTGCCAAGGCGTGGGATGCCCGCAGCGCGCAGGTCGTGCAGACGGGGCAGGCATTGAAGAAAGATGTAGCCCGTCTCGAAAAGGAAATGGAAGCGCTGCTGGATCGGCTGGTAGTCGCTGATACGCCCGCTGTCATTACCGCCTATGAAAAGCGTATCGCCAAGCTGGGCGAGGAAAAGGCGCTGACTGTCGAAAGGGCGGAAAACCTCGCACCATCCAGAGAGCAGTTTTGTAGGATGTTTGAACCAGCCATGATGTTTCTCGCAAACCCTTGGAAACTCTGGGATTCTGGCGATATGAATCTGCGCCGATTGGTTCTCAGATTGACGTTTGCAGAGCGTCTTCAGCACTGCCGCGAAACAGGACTTCGAACCGCCGAAATCACTATGCCTTTCAAGGCTTTAGCATCTCTCAAAACATCAAAATGTGAAATGGTGCCCCCGGACGGAATCGAACCGCCGACCTTCGGTTTACAAAACCGCTGCTCTACCAGCTGAGCTACAAGGGCATGGGCGCATACATAACCGGAAAATCGATATGCGCAAGCCTCGATCAGGGATTGTTCGCGTTAATGACACCATCCGAGATAGTCCCGAACATGATCGAGTATTCCCCGCTGAGGACAACGAAAGCACTGATCATGAACGCGCCAAACATCGCCGCGATCAGACCGTATTCGATGGCCGTAGCACCGTTTTCGTCCCGGCAAAATTTATTGAACATGATTGTCTCCCTTGCGATGGGATTTGTTATCGCCGGTCCAGCTTGAACAAAGATTAAGTCTTTACCCCTTACGGCCTAGATACAGTACAATACGCTTAAAACTTTAGGGATCACGTACTGAACGATATGAGTAACAGACAGGATGATCACGCACCTCTCGTCGTTTTGGTGCACGGATTGGCTAGAACCGAAGCGTCCATGCGCATTCTCGCCATGCGCCTACGGGCCGCTGGATTTCGCGCTGGGTTTGCTAGCTATGCCTCGCGCCATATGCGCCTCGAAGAATCCGTTGGTACGGTGACCCGCCAGATCGAGCGGATGGATCTGCGCGGACCCCTGCACCTCGTTGGTCACTCCCTTGGCGGGGTTGTCGCGTTGCGCGTCAAGTACGACCGCCCCGATCTTCGTGTTCATCGTGTGGTTCAGCTTGGCTCGCCCAACCGGGGGTCGGCGGCGGCGCGCACGCTCAAGGATGTGCGGCTAGCGCGTGAATTCTTCGGTCCCGTATTGTCACAGCTGGCCGAAGACCCCGGCGAAAGCGGCGTCCCGGACCCCGATGTGATGGCCATAGCGGGTGCCGCTATGCCGCGATGGCTGGCGGTTCGGTACGGGATGCGCGGGCTGAACGATGGCCTCGTCAGCGTTCGTTCCGCATGGGGCTGGGCGGCGGGCAAACGGCGACGGGTCGAGAGCCTGCATGGCTGGCTGCCCCTCAGCGCGGAGGTGGCGGAAGATATCATCGCCTTTCTGGACACGGGTGACATCCCGCCGGAGTTGCCGGAATGACTGAATTTCTTGTCGCGCCCAACCCATCGCTGCCCCGCTTGACCCGCGCCGTCCAAGGTATCGACCATACGGGCGCACCCGTCGATCTGCGCATCGTCGAGGAACGCCCCCTCACGATTTTCCTGAACGCGCAAGAGATCGTCACGGCCATGACCATCGGTGATTACCCCGAAGAACTGGCGATCGGCTATCTTCTCAATCAAGGAATGCTGCGGCGGGATGATACGCTGACCGGCGTCGATTACGACGATGATCTTGAGGTCGTGGTCGTTCGCACTGCGCGGAAAACCGATTACGAGGAAAAACTCAAGAAGAAGACCCGAACCAGCGGGTGCGCCGTCGGCACCGTCTTCGGCGATATGATGGAAACGCTGGAGGGCCTGACCCTGCCTCCTGCCGAATTGCGCACGAGTTGGCTTTATGCCTTGGCGAAGAAGATCAATACGGTACCATCCCTGTATCTGGAGGCGGGCGCTATCCATGGATCGGTCTTGTGCCGGGGCGACCAGCCACTGGTCTACATGGAGGATGTCGGGCGGCATAACGCGGTCGATAAGATTGCGGGTTGGATGTTTCGCAACGATGTCGATCCGGGCGAGCATATCCTCTACACGACCGGTCGTCTGACCTCCGAAATGGTGATCAAGACGGCCAGCATGGGAATCCCGATCCTCGCCTCGCGCTCCGGCTTTACGGCATGGGGCGTGGAGATCGCCCGCGAGGTCGGGTTGACACTGGTGGGCCGAATGCGAGGCAAGCGCTTTACCTGCCTATCGGGAGCGGAGCGGCTGGTGATGGACGCTGACTTGGATACCGTGGAGGATGAAGGCCCCAAACACCGACGAAAAGGGGGATTGGACTGACTGCCGGCCTACGGGCAAAGCCGATGCAGAAATTCCTGCGGACACAACTCCTGCACTGATGCTTTTTCGAGTCTTGGCTACACCCAACGCAATGCGCTGTGGGAGGGGTCAAGGCGTTCGAGCCTTTGCAGGTGCTCATGCTCCGGCAGCTCGTCCCCACAGATCAAAATCGGCTCGCACGAATCTCGTACTCTAAAGATAAAATATTGAAAATAGTGGCGATCCCGCCAGGATTCGAACCTGGAACCTACTGATTAGAAGTCAGTTGCTCTATCCAGTTGAGCTACGGGACCAAGAGATAGTCGATATGGGACTTTCGGGTTGAAACTCTCAATGCGACCAAGGGATGCGGCGGACGGTGGCGAAATTGTCGCCGTAGCCGCGTGGTCTGTGGCGGCGTTTTTGCGGTTCGACGAGTTGCGCGGCGATTCCGTGGCGGGCGGCGTAATCGGTTGCCGCCTCTTTCGACGGAAAGGTCAAGCGCACCTGCTGGCTCGTATCGGTCGATCCGGTCCATCCCATCAGTGGATCGACGGGTTTCGGGCCTTCATGCACGAAATCGAGCACCCATGTCTTGGTCATCCCCGTGCCGGAGGTCATGGAGCTTTTCGGGGGTTGGTAGATACGGGCGGTCATCGAACATCCTGCATATCGCGTGTACGGGCGCATTATCGTCATTCAGGCGCGTTCATGCAAGCCCCGCACGCAGATTCCGGTTGACGATTGCCGTCTTGCGCGGCTTATCGACTGCGAACACGCCTGCCCGAAGGAAAGCCCATGTCAGCCGCACCAAAGAAAGTCGTCCTCGCCTATTCCGGCGGTCTCGATACCTCGATCATCCTCAAATGGCTCCAGAAGGAGTATGGCTGCGAGGTTGTCACCTTCACCGCCGATCTGGGGCAGGGCGAGGAGCTGGGTCCGGCGCGTGACAAGGCAAAGCTGATGGGGCTGGCCGACGAGAACATCTTTATCGAAGATATCCGCGAAGAATTCGTCCGCGATTTCGTCTTCCCGATGTTTCGGGCCAATGCGGTCTATGAGGGGTTGTATCTGCTCGGCACGTCGATTGCCCGGCCTCTTATCTCCAAGCGGTTGGTCGAGATCGCGGCGGAAACCGGAGCCGATGCCATCGCGCACGGGGCCACCGGCAAGGGCAACGATCAGGTGCGGTTCGAGCTGGCCGCCTATGCGTTGAACCCTGACATCAAGGTCATCGCTCCGTGGCGGGAATGGGATCTGACCTCCCGTACCAAGTTGATCGAATGGGCCGAAGCGCATCAGGTGCCGGTACCAAAGGATAAGCGCGGGGAAGCGCCGTTCTCGGTCGATGCGAACCTGCTGCACACGTCTTCAGAGGGCAAAGTGCTGGAAGACCCGGCGGATGCAGCACCGGAATACGTCTATCAACGCACCGTTGCACCGGAAGATGCCCCCGACACGGCGGAGCATATCGAAATCACTTTCGAGAAGGGCGATGCGGTTGCGATCAATGGCGAGGCGATGTCGCCCGCGACGATCCTGACCAAGCTCAACGACTATGGCGGCAAGCACGGTATCGGCAGGCTCGATCTGGTCGAGGGACGCTATGTCGGCATGAAGTCGCGCGGTATCTACGAGACGCCGGGCGGTACGGTGATGCTGGCGGCGCACCGGGGGATCGAGCAGATTACGCTTGATCGGGGCGAAGCGCATCTGAAGGATCAGTTGATGCCGCAATACGCGGAGTTGATCTATAACGGCTATTGGTTCAGCCCTGAGCGCGAGATGCTGCAAGCGGCCATCGACCATTCGCAAAAGCGGGTCAATGGCACGGTGCGGGTCAAGCTGTACAAGGGCAGTGCCGATGTCGTGGGGCGGTGGTCCGAGGATAGCCTATACTCCGAACAGCACGTCACGTTCGAGGATGACCAAGGCGCTTATGATCAGAAGGATGCCGCCGGTTTCATCAAAATCAACGCCTTGCGCCTGCGCCTGCTGGCCATGCGTGACCGGCGATTGGGTAAGGACCGGGAAGAGGTGCCGGATAAGGGGCTAACGCGATTTGACTGATCCTTCGGGATGGTGTCGACTTGCATGATAAGGCAAGGGGCGAGCGGGCATGAAATCACGATCTAGCGGGCAATTTCCGGGCGTTCACCGTCGGCGGTTCGGCAATGCGATGGTGACGGCGTTGGCGGATGGCTTCGTTGAGCTTTCTTCAACGCATCTGCCCGGCACGACGGATGAGGGGTTTGCCGCCGCTGTCGCCTCACCATTTGCCGAGCGCGGCGCTTATAGATCCTCGATCAACGCTTATCTTGTCGATATCGGCGGCCAGCTTGTGTTGATCGACACGGGTGGGGCGCAATCGGCCTATGCGACCCTCGGCAATCTGGAGGTGGCATTGCAGAGCATCGGCGTCGATGCCGATTCCGTTGATCTGCTGCTGATGACTCATCTTCATGCGGATCATGTCGGGGGTGCGTTCGACACCGACGGCAATTCCGTCTTTACAAACGCCCGGATGATGATGCGGGCCGAAGAATACGCGCATTATCATGGCGACGCTAATCTCACCGAAGCAAACCGCGCCTCTTTCGATCTCGCGCGCCGGGCCGTCCTTGCCTATGGCGATAAGGTGGTGACGTTCGATGCAGATGGTGAAATCGTACCGGGAATCGAAGCGGTTTTTCTGCCCGGTCACACCCCTGGCCATACGGGATATCGGATTGGCACTGGCGAAGATGCGCTGCTGATCTGGGGGGATATCGTCCATGTTCCGCCCGTGCAATTGGCTGATCCCGGTATTGGCGTTGCCTTCGATGCCGACCCCGCATTGGCCGAGCGAACGCGGCGGGCGGTGCTGGAACAGGCGGTAACCGGCACACTCAAAATTGCAGGAATGCACCTGCCGTTTCCCGGATTCGGCAGCGTGGAACGCGCCGGGACGGGATATCGGTTCGTCGCCGCCCCATACGAGTACACACCGGATGCCTGATTTCCTGCCCATGCGGGAGGATGAAACGGCGGCGGTCGCGGCGCTGTGGTCGCTATGCGGTCTGACCCGGCCATGGAATGACCCCGCCGCCGATATCGCCTTGGCGCGGGGTCGGGATGCTTCGGACATCTTTGTGCATCGTGTGGAGGACGCGCCGGTTGCCTCGATCATGGTCGGGCATGACGGGCATCGCGCATGGGTCTACTACCTCGCCACCCATCCCGACCACCGCCGCAAAGGGCTGGCCCGCGCCGCAATGCGACTTGCCGAAGATTGGGCGGTCGAACGGGGCGTGCCGAAGATGCACCTGATGGTCAGGCCCGAAAATGCCGCCGTCATCGCGTTTTACGAGGCGATAGGGTATGAAGACGGGGTCATAACCGTGTTGCAAAAGTGGCTCGATGCGGATCGTGCGGCGTTGTATCCCGGACCGCCAGAGGTATCGAAATGAGCCTTCTCTTGCTTGGCCTGTTGATCTTCATCCTCGCCCATCTCGGCACCACCATCGGTGCGCCCGTGCGACGGCGGATAACGGCATCGACGGGTGAGGTAATTTGGAAAATCGTGATCGCGCTGATCCTGATCGGCTCGGTCTGGTTGATGATTCAAGGATACCGCGAATCTCCGGTCGACACGCTTTGGGCTGCACCGGACTGGATGCGCTACGCCGTTGTCGCGCTGATGCTGCCGACGCTGATCCTCTATATGGGCAGCTATCCCGGCTCTGCCCTGCGCGCCCGGATGCGTCATCCGCAACTGACCGGATTCGCGCTATGGGCGTTCCTACATCTGATTATGAATGGTGAATTGCGTGCGGTGGTTCTGTTCGGTGGTTTGCTGGTTTGGGTGGTGGTTCAGATCGCATTGCTCAATCGCCGGGATAGCGCGAAACCAATGCCTGCCGCGCATCCATCACCCTTGCGAGCATGGGCCGCCATCCCGATTGGCATCGTCGTCTGGGTCGCCCTTCTACTGGCGCATCCTTGGCTCTTTGGCGTAAGCCCATTGGCATGAAGATTATCGGTGTGATTCTCGCGGGCGGTCTGGCGCGGCGCATGGATGGGCGAGACAAGGCGTTTCTGACGCTTGGTGGCGCGCCGCTGCTCGACCATGCCATCGCGCGCCTTGGCCCGCAGGTGGATGCGTTGGCGATCAACTCCAACAGTGATGCAAAGCTGTTCGATGCATACGATATCCCGCTAGTACCCGACCTCGATGACAGTCGCGCCGGTCCCCTTGCCGGTGTACTCGCCGGTTTGACCCATGCCGAAGGGCAGGGCGCGACCCATATCGTCACCGCCGCCGTCGATACGCCTTTCTTCCCCCATACCCTCGTTCAACGTCTGCGCTCGGCGGCGATGACCGATGATGTACCCTTGGCATGTGCCGCGACGGGGGGGCGCACGCATCCTGTGTTTGGCTTCTGGCCTGTCGCATTGAGGGCTGACCTTGCGGCGTCTCTGGCGGCGGGTGAGCGCAAGGTGGACCGCTGGACCGCGCGTCACGGTTACGCCGTGGCGACCTTCGATCCCGACCCCTTCGATCCATTCTTCAACGTCAACACGCCCGACGATCTCGCCGAAGCCGAAGGGATGTCGATGTGAGGCTCTACGGCGTAACGGGGTGGAAGAATAACGGCAAGACCACGCTGGTCGAGCGTCTCGTCACCGAAATGACCGGGCGCGGCCTAACGGTTTCGACGGTCAAGCACGCCCATCACGGCTTTGACATCGACGCACCCGGCAAGGACAGTCATCGCCACCGCGTGGCGGGGGCCAGCGAAGTGCTGGTAGCCAGCGGCACGCGCTGGGCGCTGCTGCATGAATTGCGCGATGCGGACGAACCCCCGCTTACCGCGCTGTTGGCTCGTCTGTCCCCCGTCGATCTGGTGATTGTCGAGGGCTACAAGCGCGAGCCGCATCCCAAGATCGAAGTGCGGCGGGCGACGGCGGCGACGCGGCCCCTGATTGCCGAGGGGGACACCACGATCCGGGCGGTCGCGACCGATAAGCCCCTCGCCGATCTCGACCGCCCGCAATTCGATCTGGATGCGGTTGCCGAGATCGCGGATTTCATCCTAGCTGATGCGCCGTCATGGCCCTGAAGAACGATTGCTTTGCCTTACCCGCAGGGGTGACGTGGACGCCGGTGACGAGGGCGCTGGCCGACCTGCGTGACCGGTTGGAGCCTGTGACGGCAGTCGAAACCGTTCCGCTCGCGAATGCGCAGGGGCGGATACTGGCCACCGATATCGCTGCCCCCGTTTCGGTGCCCCCTGCGGATAATAGCGCCGTCGATGGATATGCGCTGGCCCATGCATCGCTGACCCGCGAGGGCGAACAACGTCTGGCACTGATTCAAGGGCGGGCGGCGGCGGGCGCACCCTTTTCGTCTGCGATCCCCCCCGATCACGCGCTACGCATCCTAACCGGCGCGACCATGCCCGATGGCACCGATACCATCGTGATGGACGAGGACGTCGATATCGACGATGGCGCGATCCGTTTCGGGTCTGGGCTGAGGGCGGGCGCAAACCGGCGGCGGGCGGGTGAGGATGTGGCGGCGGGCGATATCATCTTAGCCAGCGGACAGCGCCTCGGCCCCGCACAACTCGCCCATGCCGCCGCCGTTGGATTGACAGAAGCGCAGACCTACCGGCCCCTGCGCGTCGCCATCCTCTCGACGGGTGACGAACTTATCGAACCGGGTGAAGCGCGTGCTGCGGGTCAAATCTACGATGCCAACCGCTCCATGCTCCTCGCCTTGGCACGCAGCCAAGGCGTGATCGCGACCGATGGTGGGCGGATACCGGACAGGCCGGATCAGATATCACACGCGCTCAGGAATGCCGCCGCGACCGCCGATGCCGTGATCGTCTCCGGCGGCGCGTCAGGTGGCGACGAGGATCACGTCTCGCGTGAATTGTCCAAGATGGGGGCGATGGCCCTATGGCGCGTGGCCATGAAGCCGGGGCGCCCCCTCGCTTTGGGACAGATCGACGGCGTGCCGGTCTTCGGACTGCCCGGCAACCCCGTCGCCGCCTTCGTTTGCTTTCTGATCTTCGCACGCCCCGCCTTGCTGCGACTGGCGGGGGCGGACTGGCCGGAGCCAATTTCCTATCCGCTGGTCGCCCGATTCCACGCGAAGAAAAAACCGGGACGCACCGAATACTTGCGCGGTAGGGCCGATGGCATCGGCGGCGTCGAAAAATTCAGATCGGACGGGTCCGGTCTTATCAGCGGCCTCACATGGTCCACCGGCCTAATCGCCCTCGACCATGACCGCGATGCCGTCGAGCCGGGCGAAATCGTGGATTTCTTGCCCTATGCGAATATGGGGCTGCTGGTCTAACGGTTACTCAGCCGCCACCTTCTTCACCGCCTTCTTGCGCGGGGCGGCTTTCTTCTTCGTCGCCGATGCCGCCTTCGCCGTCACCATCTTTGCGAGGTAGTGGCCGGTATAGCTGCCCTCGACCGATGCCACATGCTCCGGCGTCCCCTCTGCCACGATCATACCGCCACCGTCGCCGCCTTCGGGGCCAATATCGATGATCCAGTCGGCGGTCTTGATGACGTCGAGGTTATGCTCGATCACCACCACCGTGTTGCCCTGCTCGACCAGTTCATGCAGCACTTGCAGAAGACGGTTCACATCCTCGAAATGCAGGCCGGTCGTCGGTTCGTCCAAGATATAGAGCGTTCGGCCCGTGGCGCGTTTGGCGAGTTCCTTCGACAGCTTAACCCGCTGTGCCTCGCCGCCGGACAGGGTGTTGGCCTGTTGTCCGACCTTGATGTATGCGAGGCCGACGCGCTGCAATGTCACCATTTTCTCGCGGATCGAGGGAACGGCCTTAAAGAAGCTGGCGGCATCTTCGACCGTCATATCCAGAACGTCGGATATGCTCTTGTCCTTGTAGCGGATTTCCAGAGTCTCGCGGTTGTAACGCTTACCTTGGCAGACGTCACACGTGACGTAGACATCGGGCAGAAAGTGCATCTCGATCTTGATAACACCATCGCCCTGACACGCCTCGCATCGCCCACCCTTGACGTTAAAGCTGAAACGCCCCGGTTTGTAACCCCGCGCCTTCGCCTCCGGCAATCCGGCGAACCAATCGCGGATGGGGGTGAATGCGCCCGTATAGGTGGCGGGGTTCGAGCGCGGCGTACGTCCGATAGGGGACTGGTCGATATCGATAACCTTGTCGAGATATTCCAGCCCGGTAATCCGTTCATGTGGGCCAGGATTGGTGCGGGTACCGTTGAGGGCGCGGGCGGCGGCCTTGTACAGCGTCTCGATGGTCAGCGTGGACTTACCGCCCCCCGAAACCCCGGTGATGCAGCACATGATGCCGAGCGGGATGGAGGCGGTGACACCACGCAGGTTGTTGCCCGTCGCATTTTCGACGGTAACGGCCTTACCGGTGCCTTTGCGACGATTCTTCGGAACTGCGATTTCCTTCGCGCCGCTAAGGTATTGACCTGTCAACGAGTTAGGGTCAGCAATGACTTGCTCCGGTGAGCCATGCGACACGACCTGACCACCATGCACACCCGCGCCGGGACCGATATCGAAGACATAATCGGCGCTGCGAACCGCTTCCTCGTCATGTTCGACCACGATCACCGTGTTGCCGGTATCGCGCAGACGGCGCAGCGTATCGAGCAAGCGATCATTGTCGCGTTGGTGCAGGCCGATGGATGGCTCGTCCAGCACGTATAGGACGCCGGTGAGGCCCGATCCGATCTGGCTGGCGAGGCGAATGCGCTGGCTCTCGCCGCCCGACAGCGTGCCGGATGTGCGCGACAGGGTGAGATATTCGAGGCCGACATTGTTCAAGAAGCCGAGACGTTCCTGAATCTCCTTCAGAATCTTCTCCGCGATGGTCTGCTGTTTCTCGGTCAGCGTTTTCCACAGGGTTTCCGCCCAGTCATACGCCTGTCGCACGGACATTTGCGTCACTTCGCCCGCATGTTTGCCATCGAGTTTGACGGCAAGGGCTTCGGGGCGCAGGCGATGCCCACCACAAACTTCGCAGGGTTTGTTGGATTGATACCGCTCGAATTCCTCGCGAATCCAATTGGAGTCGGTTTCACGGTAGCGGCGGGTCAAGTTGGGGATCACGCCCTCGAAATTGCGAGCGACCTCGTAGACTCGGCCCCCGTCATCGAACTTGAACTTGATCTTTTCCTTCGTGCCGAACAGCAACGCCTTGCGCAGTTTTTCGGGCAGGTCGCGCCACGGCTCCCGCGCGCTACCCTTGAAGTGGCGAGCGACGGCATCGACGGTCTGCCGATAATAGGGCGAAGGCTGCCCCGATTTCGACCATGGCGCCAGCGCACCGCCGTACAGCGATAGATCTTCATCTGGCACCACGAGACGCGGGTCAAAGAACAGCTCCATCCCCAGCCCATCACAAGAAGGGCAAGCGCCGGTTGGGGCGTTGAAGGAAAAGAGGCGCGGCTCGATCTCGCCAATGGTGAAGCCACTGACGGGACAGGCGAATTTCTCTGAGAACGTGATCCGCTCTGGGTCGCCGTCGCTCGGCGCAGTCTCGATGATCGCAATGCCATCGGCAAGGCCAAGCGCGGTCTGAAAGCTGTCCGCAAGGCGGGTTTCCATACCCTCCTTCACGACAAGGCGATCCACAACGACATCGATGCTATGGCGGAATTTCTTGTCCAGCGTGGGCGCTTCGTCGATTTCGTAGAAGTCACCGTCGACCTTCAGCCGTTGAAAACCGTCCTTGCGCAACTGCAAGATTTCCTTGCGATATTCGCCCTTACGGTCACGCACAATCGGGGCGAGCAGATACAGGCGCGTACCGCTGGGCATCGCCATAACCCGGTCGACCATCTCGGAAACCTGCTGTGCGGCGATGGGTAGGCCGGTGGCGGGGGAGTGGGGCACACCGACACGGGCAAACAGCAGACGCAGGTAGTCATAGATCTCGGTGATCGTACCGACTGTCGAGCGCGGATTGCGGCTGGTGGTCTTCTGTTCGATGGAGATGGCGGGGGAAAGGCCCTGAATGAGATCAACATCGGGTTTCTGCATGATCTCCAGAAATTGCCGCGCATAGGCGGATAGCGACTCGACGTAGCGGCGCTGCCCCTCGGCATAGATCGTATCAAAGGCGAGGGACGACTTGCCCGACCCGGACAAACCCGTGAAAACAACGAGTTGGTCGCGCGGAATATCGAGATCGACACCCTTCAGATTATGCTCGCGCGCCCCGCGCACGGAAATGTATTTCGTTTCGTCGTGAATACGATCGGCCATGCTGGATGTCCTGTTCCCCGGATAATCGATGCATATAGGCCAAACGAGATGAACTGCGAAGCGGAAATATGGAACGAATGCAGAATATCATGCGGCATTAAGATCGCCTGATCCAGTTTCGCTACGCATTACGGTGGGGGCGCTGCACACGAACCCGAAAGGAAGACGACGTACATAAAGCTCCTTCTGATTCGAGCGAGGGGCAGGTTATGAACATCCATCGAGTTCTGATGTGCGGGTTGGCGGTTGCGATGCTCGCTGGGTGCGGCGCGCCCAAAGTCGTCGTCGGCGGTGGCATCTCCGCAAGTATCGCGAAAGAAGACGCCGACGTGGCAACGGTGGATGGTCTCGCGCTGCGCGAACTTTCCGAAAGCAGCGATGTCGGCTACGTCGCCCGCGTCCATGGCGGAATTCAGGTGTCACGCGGATGGGCCGCCATCGTCGAGCTGGAATACACCGATGTCACCTTCGATTACGATGGTCGCGATGTTGACGCGACCGCCCTATCGACCTTCGGCAACCTGCGCTACACGCTGGATGTAGGCCTGCCGCTGCGCCCTTACGCCAAGGTCGGTGCCGGATATGCGCTCAGTCTGGAAGGCGAACGGGAAGATTCTCTCGGCATCAAGGGGGCGGTTGGGGTGCTCGTCGATCTGTCCGACTCGGTCGCGCTGTACGGCGAAGCGCATTACGTCGAATTCCTATCCTCGGACTTCAGCATCACGGGCGTCGGTATCGAGGCCGAATCAGCGACCTATGGCATCGATGCTGGGTTGGAACTGAGTTTCTGACGTCGAATAAGGTCTGATAGCACCGGTTACACCGCACTGCACAAAAATCCTTGCGTGACCCGTGACGAAATGTCATTGAAGCGCAACGCCACAAATCTTTTCGATTATTGCGCACCAGTCGCATACAGCACAGCGAGCTTCTCTCATGGACGCACCCGCCCAAGATCAGACCGACCGTCCCGTCAAAGACTTGTACGAAATCGGTGAGATTCCGCCCCTCGGCCATGTGCCAAAGCAAATGTATGCTTGGGCCATCCGTAAGGACCGTCAGGGCGAGCCTGAACAGGCGATGCAACTCGAAGTCCTTCCGACATGGGAGTTGGACAGCCACGAAGTGCTCGTCTTTGTCATGGCTGCGGGCGTGAACTACAACGGCGTGTGGGCTGGTCTTGGCGTGCCGATCTCGATGTTCGATGTTCATAAGCATGATTTCCACATTGCCGGGTCGGACTGCTCCGGCATCGTCTGGGCCGTTGGCGACAAGGTGAAGCGTTGGAAAGTCGGCGACGAGGTCGTGGTGCACTGCAACCAAGACGATGGCGACGACGAGCATTGCAATGGTGGCGACCCGATGTACTCGCCCAGCCAGCGCATCTGGGGCTACGAGACGCCCGATGGCAGCTTTTCGCAGTTCACGCGAGTTCAGGCCCAGCAGTTGATGCCCCGGCCCAAGCACCTGACATGGGAAGAAAGCGCCTGCTACACGCTGACCCTCGCCACGGCCTATCGGATGCTGTTCGGCCACGAACCGCACGACCTGAAACCCGGCCAGAATGTGCTGGTTTGGGGAGCGTCCGGCGGCCTCGGCTCCTATGCGATCCAGCTCATCAACACGGCGGGCGCGAATGCCATCGGCGTCATCTCCGACGAGGATAAGCGCGACTTCGTGACCGAAATCGGCGCGAAGGGCGTCATCAATCGCAAGGACTTCAACTGCTGGGGTCAGCTTCCGACCGTCAATTCGCCCGAATACAATGAGTGGTTGAAGGAAGCGCGCAAGTTCGGCAAGGCGATCTGGGAAATCACCGGCAAAGGCAACAA
>CALJIU010000094.1 GCA_937974055.1 uncultured Neomegalonema sp.
AGCCATCGCGAAGCCGCGAGACGGCACGCTTTGCCGCGCCACCGGCGTGTCTGGGATCGTCCTTCGGATTTCCCTGCGGCATCGTTGGCCGCCTTTCTGCTCGATTTTCACCGCTCCGTGTTTAAGAAATCGCGCGGCCAATGTCACGTATTGGCTCACCCTTTGATGCGATAGTTTGCGCAGAGGCGCTTAAGGGTCGCGTGGGTGCATTTTGACAATTCCCGTTAAACCGCCCACACCAATGCGCGAATAACACGCCGGAGCCTCAGGATGCCTCGCCAGACAGCGCCGCAAGATCGCCCCGACTACTCCCGTCTCGCGGCCCGGCTCGATGGTGAGATCCTGACCCATGCCTTCGATCGGGGCCGCTATGCCACCGATGCCTCGATCTACCAGATCATGCCGCACGCGGTCGTGGTGCCGAAGCGGTGGGACGATGTTGAGGCGACGCTGGCCTTCGCCCGTGAACAGGGGATCAGCGTGCTGCCGCGCGGGGGCGGCACCTCTCAGGCGGGGCAAACGGTCAATGATTCCATCGTCATCGATTTCTCGAAGCATCTGAACGGTGTGGTCAGCTACGATGTGGAGACGCGCGAGGCGGTGGTCGAACCGGGGATCGTGCTGGATCAGTTCAATGCTGGGGTGAGGCAGGATGGATTGTGGTTCCCCGTCGATGTCTCGACCGCCAGTCGCGCGACCATCGGGGGGATGACGGCCAATAATTCCTGTGGCTCGCGTAGCCTGCGCTACGGCACCATGCGCGACAATACGCTGGCGGTCACGGCGATGACGGCGGATGGCGAGTTGCGCCGCTTTGGCCCGGTATTGCGGGAAACGAGCGATCCGCTGGATGCCGATATGCTGGCATTGGGCGAGCGTGAAGCCGATGAAATCGCCGCGCGCTTTCCGACCGTGCAGCGGCGGGTCGGCGGCTACAATATCGACGCGCTGGTCCCGAATGGTCCGACGAACAATATGGGCCACCTGCTCGTCGGGTCCGAAGGAACACTGGCGATTACCAAGGATGTGCGCATCCGCCTGTCACCCGTATTGGGGCCGAAGATGCTGGGCGTCTGTCATTTTCCGACCTTCCATGACGCAATGGATGCCGCGCAGCATATTGTGCCGCTGGGTCCGGTCGCGGTGGAACTGGTCGATCACAACATGATCGCACTAGGCCGCGATATCCCTCAGTTCCGGCCCATCGTCGATGAATTCGTGCGCGGCAATCCCGCCGCCCTGCTGCTGGTGGAATTTGCCGAGGAAGATCCGACCGAGAACCGCCGCCGCCTGACCGCGCTCGGTGAGCTGATGGGGGAATTGGGCTTTCACTGGGGTGGGCCACGCGAGGGTGGTGTGGTCGAGGCACCCGACCCGGCCTTTCAGGCGCGCATCTGGGGCGTGCGGACCCAAGGTCTGAACATCATGATGTCGATGCGAAGCGAGGCCAAACCCGTCTCCTTCGTCGAGGATTGCGCCGTCGCCCTGCCCGATCTGGCCGCGTTCACCGACCGCCTGACCGGCGTGTTCCGCAAGCATGGCACGAACGGCACTTGGTACGCCCATGCAAGCGTTGGCCTGCTGCATGTGCGCCCTGTTCTGAACCTGAAGGAAGATGTGGGCGCGAAGCAGTTGCGTGCGATTGCCGAGGAAGCCTTTGACATCGTGGCGGAATACAAGGGCAGCCATTCGGGCGAGCATGGGGACGGGATCGTGCGTTCGGAGTTCCATGAGCGAATGTTCGGCCCGCGTATCGTGCGGGCGTTCGAGGCGGTCAAGGATCGCTTCGACCCCCAAGGCACCCTTAATCCCGGCAAGATCGTGCGCGCGCCGAAGATGGATGACCGCACCCTCTTTCGTACGCCCCCCGGCTATACCCGACAGAACCCCAACACCGCCTTCGATTGGAGCGCGTGGCCCGGTGGCCTGACCGGCGCGGCGGAGATGTGCAACAATAACGGCGCGTGCCGCAAACTCTCTGGCGGGGCCATGTGCCCCAGCTACCGCGCGACCCGTAACGAGCGCGACCTGACCCGTGGGCGCGCCAACACCCTGCGCCTCGCCCTGACAGGGCAGCTCGGCCATAACGCGCTGGCTTCGGATGCGATGGCCGAAACCATGTCGCTGTGCGTTTCGTGCAAGGCGTGCCAGCGGGAATGTCCGATGTCGGTCGATATGGCGAAGATGAAGATCGAGGCACAGGCCGCCCACGCCGCCATACACGGCCATTCGCTGCGCGACCGCCTGATCGGCCACCTGCCCCGCTATGCACCCACTCTGTCGCGGATGCCGTGGATGGCGAATATGCGCGATGCGGTGCCGGGGATGGCGGCGCTGTCCGAACGCATGGCGGGGCTTTCGGCGGCGCGTAGGCTGCCCCGCTGGCATCGCGCCGGGCGGGCGGTGTCGGTCGATGCGCCCGATGTGCTGTTGTTCGCCGATACCTTCAACCGCTATTTCGAGCCGCAAAACATCACCGCTGCGCGCCGTGTGTTACGGGCGGCGGGCCTGACCGTGGGCGAGGTCGGCGCGGGCGGTGGTCGCCCGCTATGCTGTGGCCGCACGTATCTTTCCGCCGGGATGGTCGCGGATGCGAGGCGGGAAATGACGCGCAGCATCGCCGCGTTCCGCGAGGCGCTGGATGCGGGGATTCCTGTTATCGGCCTCGAACCCTCCTGCGTTCTTACCTTCCGCGATGAAGCCCCACGTTTGATCGATGGTTGGACCGAGGAAATGGGCGCGCAAATCCTGACATTCGAGGAATATATCGAAGCCCATGCCCGCAATTTGCCGCTGCGCCCCATCGCGGCGAAGAAGGCGCTGCTACACGGTCATTGCCACCAGAAAGCCGCCGATATCATGGGGCCGGTCCAGCGTACCCTTGCCCGTATTCCCGAATTGGAGGTCGAATTGATCGATAGTTCCTGCTGCGGCATGGCGGGGGCTTTCGGGTATCAAAAAGAAACCCACGACGTTTCCCTCGCCATGGCCGAACTCTCGCTCGCCCCGACCATCCGCGCCGCCAACCCCGCCACTATCGTCATCGCCAGCGGTACCTCCTGCCGTCATCAGATCGCGGATACCACCGACCGCAAGGCACGGCATGTCGCTGACGTGTTGGCCGAGGCGCTTGGTTGATAGCCGAGACGAATTTACGGCGTGATTTCGCCGTGTTTCGATGGCAAACGAGACGCATGAAAAAGCTCATTCTTGCCGCCGCCCTCACCGCAACCGCCGCACCGGCCCATGCCGCCTGTATTGCCATCGCACCGGGGTTGCCGGGATGGGAGAGGCTCGATTTCGATGATGTGCCGTCGAATACATGGGCCGAGCAGAACGGTGCGCTCGTCGTGACCGCCGATTCCAGTTCGTCCGTCCTCTACACCGGCACGCCCGCCACCGATAATACGGTGCTGACATGGCGCTGGCGCGTGGATCAGCCGGTTCCCGCAACCGACCTGACCCGTAAGGGCGGCGACGACCGCTCGCTGGCCGTTACGGTCGGTTTTGCCTACGATCCCGCCACCGCCAGCATGAGCGAACGGATGAAGCGTATGGTGGTCGAGGCGGTGGCGGGGGCCGATGCGCCGGGGCGTGTGATCGAATTCGTCTGGGGTGGCAACGAGGCGAAGGGAAGCCTTTCGCAAAGCCCGTATTCCGGGAATGCAGGGCGGATCGCAACATTGCGCACCACCGCCGATCCCTCCGCACAATGGGTCGAGGAGCGGGTAGACGTTGCCGCACTCTACCAGCAAATCTGGGGCGAAACGCCCCCGCCCGTCACCCGTATCGGCCTGATCGCCGATAGCGACGACACGAAAATCGTCAGCAAATCGCAGATCGCGGACATTTGCTTCAATGCCGGATAACCGGGCATTGAACGCATTTAAA
>CALJIU010000095.1 GCA_937974055.1 uncultured Neomegalonema sp.
CGACGCGCTGGGCCTGATCGCGAAGGGCGCAGGGGAAGGTTCCATCGCGAATGATGTGCCGCAGGGGACGGCAAGCATTGGGATTGATGGTTTTTCCGGCTTCATGGAATCGATGGTGAAATCGGGCCGTATGCCCCCGCAACAAGCAATGGTCGTGCAGTTGATGGTCGAGAACTTTGGCAAGCTGTCGGACGATGGCAAGACGATCCGCTTCGATTTCGAGGCCCGTGAGGGCATGATGTACGTCAATTCGCTGCCCATCGGCCAAGCGCCCGCGATGCCTCAGTGATAAGGTAGAATTTAGCGCCGACCGTTTTGTGGGGATCGCTCTGTTCCGGGCGCAGACCCGGAACCCCGATAGGCGGAGCGCGGCTCTGCGAGGCTCCGGGTCTTCGCCCGGAGCAGAGTGGAAACCTGGAAACGGTCAGCGATTTCCGCCAATGGTATGACTTTTCTTGCTGTCGCCCTCGCGGCTGCACCGTGCAACGGTCGTTCCGAGCGTTCATCTATCTGATTTCGCTGAAATATGGATCGTCGGAACGAGTCCGACGATGACAGCAAGAGAGGTCAGTCACAAAGGCCATTGGAATGATACCGATGGCGGTGATCAGTGACCACTCTGTTCCGGGCGCAGACCCGGAACAGAACGGTCTTTCATACGCGGTAGCGTTATTCCTCCAGATCGACCAGCACGCGGGCGAAGTCGGTAGGGGGTTCGGGGACGCGGATGAAGTAGCGGGTGCTCTCGCCGGGTTTGATCGTGGTGGCGTCCATGTCTTCGGGACCGATGATCGTGGCGTGGAGGGGGTCGTTATACTCATCCACGATGCGCATCCGCAATTGCGGGGCGGGCAGTTCCTCGTCGCTGGTATTCTTGACCTGCGCCTCGACCAACATGCTTTTCTCGCCTTCCTCGCCCTCGTCATATCCCTTGAGGTCGTAGCGGATATTCGCCAGCGCGAAGGACGATGCGGGGGCTTGGGTGCCGATCAGCCGCTGTGCCGTGGTATCGACCCGCTCGGTATAGCGTTCAAGCGTCGGGGCGAGGGAGGGAACCGCGCGGGCCAGTGGGTCGCGGAAGATATAGGCGAGGATTGCGGCCAGCAGCAGCAGCACCAATGTCCAGAGCAACCACGTGAAGAAGCCGCCGCCCCGCCGCCGTTCGCGCTCGACGATCTCGTCGCGAATCGTCGTGCGGTTTGGCGGCGTGCTGGCGGCGATGGCCGTGGGCGCCGCCGCCACCTTGACCTTGGTGGGGGCCGTGGCCGTGACGGAGGTGGTGCCTTCGGTGCTGATCGTCTTGCCGCCCGTCAGGGTCGCGACATCAGGCACGGTCACTGGCTTCGGGGCCGCCGGCGCAGCTTGGAACCACGTATGCTTGCAGTTCGAACAACGCACCTGCCGCCCATTGGGGATGAACTTGTCGGCTGGGGCGCTGAATCGCGTGGCGCAGTCGGGGCAACTCAACACGATGTTCTCGGACATACTGGTCTCCGCAGGTTGTTCCAGATCGCGGTCGACTGACCGCCCCGGCACGACCTGTATCAAAATGGGTCAGGCGAAATTACATTAACGGCGATGGAAACCTTGTCGCAAGCCCTTTGCTCTGCGAAGTTGCGCATCGTATGCGTCGGTATGGCTTGGGAGCGCGGCTTTGATTCTGTTCGAGAATGTAGGATTCCGCTATGATCGGGGTGCGGAAGTGCTCCAGAACGTGAATCTGGAGATCCCTGCGGGGTCGTTTCAATTCATCACGGGGCCGTCGGGTGCGGGGAAATCCTCGTTGCTGCGGCTGCTTTATCTGGATGAAAAACCGACCGCCGGGCGGATTTCGCTGTTCGGGCGGGATGTGACGACCCTGACCCGCGACGAAATCGCGTGGTTCCGGCGGCGTATCGGCGTGGTGTTTCAGGATTTTCGTCTGCTCGATCACCTGACCGCCGCCGAGAATGTGGCGTTGCCGCTGACGGTGGCGGGCGTGCGGGAGATGGCCTATCGCGACAACGTGACGGAAATGCTGCAATGGGTCGGCTTGGGCGACAAGATGGATGTGCGCCCGCCGGAGCTATCGGGTGGCGAAAAGCAACGGGTGGCGATTGCGCGGGCGGTGGTCGCCTCGCCGGACATCATCCTCGCCGATGAGCCGACGGGCAGTGTCGACCCGGATATGGCGGAGCGGATCATGGCGCTGTTCGTGGAGATGAATCGATTGGGCAAGACGATCCTGCTGGCCAGCCATGACGTGCCGATGATCGAGCGGTACAAACTGCCGATCACGATATTGAAGGATGGCACCATCGACGACGGTATGGGCCATTCCGGCAGGGGAGCGGCGGCATGAGCGCGCTGGGGCGTAAAGGGTCGCTGATCCCCTTCACGGCGGCGAGCGGTTTCATGATGGTTCTACTGATCGCGGCGATGGCGTTTCTGGCCTGTTTCTCGCTGGCCGGGGCGTTGGGAACGACGCGGATCGCGGGGACGTGGACCGAAGGGCTGGCCGGGGCGGCGACGGTGCGTATTCCGGCGGGCGAGGAAGACCGGGCGCGGCGGATATCGTTGGTGCTGGATGTGCTGCGCGATACGGATGGTGTCGCGGATGCGCGGCCCCTGAGCGAGAAAGACGTGGCCGATCTGCTGACGCCATGGTTCGGGGGGACGCCGGAACTGGGCGAATTGCCCGCGCCAAGCATCGTGGCCGTGACCTTGGATGCGGAGAACGAGCCGGACCCGTCGGTGGTGCAGGCGCGGCTGGATGGGGCTTCCGCCGGGGCGGTGTATGATGATCATGGCCGGTGGCGCAACCGGGCGGCGCAGGCGGCGCGGGCCATCGGGAACCTGTCCTACTGGGCGCTGGGCCTGACGGTGCTGGCGATTATGGCGGGGGTCTTTGTGGTCGTGGCGATTGCGATGAGTGCGCATAAGAGCACCATCGAGGCGCTGCGGCTGGCCGGGGCCGAGGATCGCTTCATTGCGGGATTGTATCAGAAGCGGTTCTTCTGGCTCGGTGCGCTGGGCGGGTTGATCGGGTCGGGCATTGCGCTGGGCGCGTTTGTCGGCCTCGATACGCTGGCGAGTGTGCGTTCGGCGCTGCCGATGTTGGAGGCCCCGTATTACTGGCCGTTCGTCTGGGTCGGGATCGTTGTGGTCTGTGGGTTGATTGCGGTACTGGCCGCACGGTTGGCGGTGCTGACGACCCTGCGCGGGCGCGCGTGATGCTGTTCCTCCGATCGTTGATCTTCAATATCTGGGTCTATATCGCAATGGCGATCTACGGGATCGGCCTGTCGCCCATCGGCCTGACGTCGCGGGCGGGTGGATATTGGGTGATGAAGGCGTATTCGCGCCATGTCATGTGGGTTGCAAAACATCTGCTGGGCCTGAAATGGGAAGTGCGCGGGCCGGTGCCGACCGAGCCTGTGCTGCTGGTCAGCAAGCACCAATCCTTCGTCGATATGATGCTGTTCATGATCGCGCTGCCGCAGGTGAAGTTCGTGATGAAGCAGGAATTGCGCTGGACGCCGTTTCTGGGCTGGTACGCGATGCGGATCGGCACCGTCTCGGTTCACCGGGGCAAGGGCGGGTCGGCGGTGGCGTCGATGACGCGGCAATTCCAAGCGCAGCAGGCGGCGAAGCCGGGGCAGATCACGATCTTTCCACAGGGCACACGCACGCAGCCGGGGGTCGAGAAGCCCTACAAGATCGGCGCGTGGCGGCTGTCGCAGACCTTTGCGGATCTGACCTGCATCCCGGTCGCGCTGAATACGGGGCTGTTCTGGGGTAAGGGCAGCTTCCTGCGGCGTCCGGGTACGATCGTGCTGCAATTCCTTGAGCCGCTGGAGCCGGGGCTGGAGGCGGAGCCGTTTTTGGCCGAGATTGAACAGCGGATCGAAACCGCCTGCACGGCGCTATATGCCGAAGCGGCAGCGAAGGGTGAGGGCATCGCATGGCAGTCTCGGAGCGCGTAAAGAGCGGTATCACGCTGGGCGTCTTCGTCGGGTTCGCCTTTCTGATCGGGGGCGTGGGCGGCGCGGCAACGCAGAGCGCGCTGGTGGATTGGTATCCGACGTTGCAGAAATCGGCGCTGAATCCGCCGAATATCGCCTTTCCCATCGCGTGGACGGTGTTATTCGTGCTGATGGGCGTGGCCGCGTGGCTTGTCTGGCGCGAGGGATGGCGCGAACCGAAGGCGGTGAAGCGGGGCTTGTGGCTCTACTTCGTGCAACTCGTGTTCAATATGCTGTGGTCGGTGGTGTTCTTCGGAATGCAATCGCCGCTGGGCGGTCTATTGGTCGTGGTGCCGTTCTGGCTGCTGATCGTGGCGATGGGCCTGAAATACCGCGAGGTATCGGGGGCGGCGTTCTGGCTGACGGTGCCGTATATCCTGTGGGTTGGGTTTGCCGCATATCTGAATTTCATGGTTTGGTGGCTGAACTGACGGGTGAAAATCGCTTCAAAACCCTGAATCTCGGTTTTTTTCGCCTTCCTGAACCGCAAACCTGAATTCTGATTTTGCATAAGACGCTCGAAAAGTCCTGAACCGATACGGTTGTCCCGTTTCGGATGGATCGCTGTGCCGGAAAAGGTCATCACGGCGGCGTGAACGTGATTAACCAAAAGTTAAAACTATATAGTCTGTTGAATTTAAAAGTAAAATCGTGAAATCCGCTCTGTTGGCATTTCGGTTGCAGCCTGTGGTGTATGATCGAATGGATCAACACATTGGAGACACACACAATGACCACCAAGCTCATCACGTCGCTCGCCTTCGCCGCCGCAACCATGCTGACCGCGACCACCGCGTCGGCGACCATTTTCACGGTCGACTACCATGAAGCCGGTGTCTGGAACGCTTATGACTCCCAGAACCAGACGTATTCGATGAAGTTCAAGGACGATGGATCGAAGGATGGTTTCTGGCTGGTCGTTTCCAGCGGCATGAACCCCAAGACCAACGTGAATGAATATGCCGTGCTCTATGGCGACCGCGCCGCGAACCGGATCACCGCCTATAACTACAACGGTGAAAATAATCCCGACAGCTACAAGGATGGCGAGCTGCTCGGTGTGTTCGAGAATGCCTTCACCGATGGTGGCCAGCACGCGAGGTACGGGTATGACATGACGATGTTCTCGATCGACGTCGCCGGTGTTAACGGCGCGTTCGGTGGGGATGAATGGGATGGCGTCCAGCTTGGCGAACAGGCTGGTATCTGGTTCCACCAGACCGCCGGAACGGATGTCAGCTACAACGCCGACGGGTCGATCGCGAGCTTTGACTATGACAGCCAGATGTGGCTGGACGCTGCGTTTACCGACACTCGGTCGCGCGATCGTTCGATCTGTGATCGCGGCGGGGTCTATTTCTGCGGCACGGCGACCGCTGCATCGAGCTTAGGTGGCAACGCTGGTGGCGGTACTGGTGGTACCGGCGGTGGTACTGGTGGCGGTGCCGGCGGCGGTGCAAGTGCAGGCGCTGGTGCGGTTCCTGCCCCCGGTGGTCTGGCGCTGATCCTGATGGGTCTTGCCGGTCTGGGCTTCGGAATGCGCCGCAAGTCGTAAGGTCTTGCCGTCTGTTCGGTAAGTATATGAGCCGGAGCGTAATCAATTTACGCTCCGGCTTTTTGTATGCGGTCGCGCGACGGGTATGACTACCGCGTGAGGCGGATCAGTTCGGTGCCCTGAGCGTCGCGCAGGCTGATGCCGCCGCCAATGGCCTGAACGGTCGTGATATTGGGCAGATGCATCTGGAACGGCCCTTCAAATGGGGCGGCCACGAGGCACTGACGTTCGGTGACGGCGAAGGGGCCGAAACTGAGCGACGAACCGGACTGGCTGTATGGTCCCTGCGCATTGTTGCAGCCTAGCGATGCAGTGAAGTTGCCATTCTCAAGGAATTCCATGCTTGGTGGATTTAGCCCGCCATCGGTGTTGAGACGGCCATCACTGAAGACACCGGCAATGCTCCACAGGCCAATGACGGGTAGGCCGGTCTGACCGGGAACGTCACCATCGCGCAGGAAGGTCGCGCGGGTCGTGCCAGTCGAGTCGAGCAGGGCGAGGGTGTCGCCTTCGCGACCCGGACGAAAATCAGTCGCGGTTTGCAGGATCGAGAAGTAGCTTTGCTCCTCGTTCAACTGCGGACAGGCGCGGCGGGTCGAGAAGGGGGCATTGAAGTTGATCTTGAAATTCGTGAAGGCGGTGACATCGCCGCCATAGGTGTTGCAGGCCGCGCGCCCGCCATACCGTCCACCGGCCTCGAAATTCAGGGTGGCGGGGGCGGTGACGGGCTGTCCATCGAGCTGCGAAAGACGCCACATCGTGCCGTCGAGGAAGGTCGAGGGCGAGGCCGCAGGGGGGGTGTAGGGAGGCTCTGGTACCGGCATTGGCGCAGGCTCATAGGTTGTTGAGGTGGCCGGGACGGGGGTGCTGTAGCCGCCCGTGATGGTTCCGCCGAGGTTGAAGTCGTAATTCTGGAATACCTGCGTCCGGGGCAAATACGCTTCGGGGACGATGGTCACGGTTTCGCCGGTCGCGACATCGCGCACCGTCGGGTTGTTGCCGTAGAGGATGTTGGCCTGACATTCCTGACCATCCGCCATTGCCGCCGTCGACCCCAGCAGGCCCACGGCAAGTACGCACCATGAAAGTTTCATCCGACTACTCCGTTAATGTTTACGAAGGGTCAGCGTATCATCATGGTACGATTCTAGGAGTC
>CALJIU010000096.1 GCA_937974055.1 uncultured Neomegalonema sp.
CGGGTGATCCGGGCGATGTTCGTTGCCGACAGTCAGTTGCGCGATACGCTGCCCGAACGGGCCAAGGTGCATTTTCGCCATGAGGGCGAGGAGCACCGCTACGACACGATCCAGACGATCACGCGGGATTACCGCCAGCACCCGGACCGCTATGCTCGCTGCCGCGCGTATTTCTAGGAAATGTTGTTCGGCGGGTCGCGCTTGACGGTCTTCCAGCCTGTAATCATCGCCGTTACGAGGTTTTCGTGTTTCCAGATGCGATAAAACAGGATCGCGGCGAGGTGGAGGACGATCAGGGCCATGACGACGCGCGATGAATAATGGTGGATCGCGGTCATCTTCAGGACCGTTGCGCTGTCGAGATATTGGGCGAGTGGCCCTTCGGCAAACAGGCCGTCATCCTCCGCGCATAGGCCGGTAATGACCTGCGTGGACAGGGCCGCGAGCATGGCGAGGACGGAGAGCGCGCCGATGGGGTTATGGCCCGCAACACCGCAAGGGCGGCGGGTGAAGATGGTGCGGAGATAGGCGAGTATCGCTTTCGGTGAGGGAAAAAGTGCGCTCAGACGAACGGGGGCCGGGCCGATGATGCCCCACAGGAGGCGAAAGGCAATCAATGCGCCGGTCGCGTAGCCGAAATAAAAATGCAGTTGAATGGTCGAAAAACCCCGGTATTCGCCGAGATAGAGGCCGGTCAGAACCGTGCCGACCAGCGCCCAGTGGAACAGGCGGGTCGGCACATCCCAGACTTTGCGACGTGCCGGTGGATCTTTCGCTGGCACGTCGGTCATGGTCAGAAGCTCTTGGCGCGGTAGGTGTCGTGGCATCCCTTGCAGGACGCGCCCAAGGTCTGCACACCGGCGCGCAGGGCGTCGAGGCCATTACCGGCACTGCTGGCAAGGGCGTTGGATGCCGATTTGAACGCTTCGGATTTTTCCAGAACGGCGGGGTAGGTTCCCCAGATCACGGGCAGGGCGCGGGTTTCGCCGGGCCTGTCGGCATTGCTGGACCCCATTGGCCACATGCCGTCATTGCCCAGATTGGCGAGGGCCTGAAGGTCGTTTGCGGCGCTGGTGGCTCTGGCTGCATCGTAGTCGATCTTGCCTTGGGCCATGCCGAACAGCACACCGGCATTATGTTTGACGACTTGGTAATACCCTTGGCGCGCGTCGATTGCGTCTTTGATCGGGTCGGCGGTCGCGATAGTCGGCGTGGCGAAAGCCGCAATCAGAGTGAGGGAGGTAAGGCGCATCGTATCTCTCCAATGTCATCCGGGTGTTCGTATGAGGTAATACGCCGCACCTCACCGTCAATGACAATGGGTATTTCGGAAACGATGCCGTGATGAACCCGTCAATCGATCTCGTTCACGGGGGCATCGCGCTCGGTTATGGAGCGGTGGATGCCAACGATCAGGAAATAGCCGATGGAAAGGGCAATCACGATCTTTGCGGCCCCCACAGGCTCTGGCGAAGTCGCCACGGCGGCGATCAGAGCCAGCGATCCCAGACCGGCGACGGTCAGGTTCGTGCGGCGCAGACGCTCGACCCGGAAGGGGTGCACGAACTTCATGGGTACGAATGTCGCCAGCGATAGCAGGAAGATGATGACCAATGCCAAGACCGCGCCCGGCTCGAACACGTAAAAGCCGAAGATCACGAGGTTCCACAGCGCCGGAAAGCCCCGGAAGTAGTTATCGTGAGTCTTATGGCGCAGGTCGGAGAAATGATATTGCGACGACATCAGAATGGCGATGGCAGCGGGGGTTGCCCAGCCTTCGGGAACGATGTTCAGCCACCAGATGTAGAAGGCGGGGATGATGACGTAGGTGAAATAATCGACGATATTGTCGATGGTCGCCCCGTCGACATTGGGCAGATGCTCGGTCACCTTGAAACGGCGGGCTAGCGTGCCGTCGACCCCGTCGATGATTAACGCGACGATCAGCCACCAGATCGCATTACGGGCATCGCCCGCCGTGATATTCACGAGGGCGAGAAACCCGCAGACGGCTCCGCTCATCGTAAAGATGTGCACGCCCCATGCCCGCAACTGTTCCCTGCTCATCGCTAGAACCCTCTTCGCCACGTTCAAATGATACCCATACCGGAAACGAGCGGTGTGGCCAAGTCTAACCATGAGTGTCGGTGGAATGTCATTTACAATGGATTAACGCGGTTGGCCCGGATTGGTTGCATTGGCGGCGTCAGCGGGCGAGGTATCCGTCGATCACCGCCCGATAGATGCGGGCGAGGGCGTGGATATCGGCGACCGCGACATGCTCATCGGCCTTGTGCATCGTCTGGCCGACGAGGCCGAATTCGACCACGGGGCATATCCGCCGGACGAAGCGGGCATCGGAGGTGCCGCCCGATGTGGAGAGAGCCGGGTCGATGCCAGTTTCTGCCGTGATGGCACCGCGTAGCAGGTCGGTGAAGGCATCCGGCTCGGTCACGAAGCTTTCCCCGCTGACCGTGACGCGCATATCGAGGGTGACGCCCTCGATTGTCGCCTCGGCCAGCATGGCGCGCAGGCTGCGCTCGATGCTCTGGCTGGAATGGGCGTCGTTGAAGCGGATATTGACCGTTGCGGTCGCCTTGCCGGGAATGACGTTATTCGCCGGGTTGCCGGTATCCACGGTGGTAACGGCGAGGGTGGAGGGGTCGAAGGCCGCCGTTCCCTCGTCCATCTGCCATGTCGCTAGGCGGTTCAGCAGGGCGATCAGGGGGGGTAGGGGGTTGCGGGCGCGGTGGGGATAGGCGGCATGGCCCTGCGCGCCGGTGGCGGTCAGGTATAGCGTCATGGAGCCGCGCCGCCCGATCTTCATCATCTCGCCCATCGTGTCGGGGCAGGTCGGCTCACCCACGAGGCAATGGTCGAGGGTTTCGCCGTTTTCCTGCATCCAGTCGAGGATCGCCGTGGTGCCGTCGACGCCCGGCCCTTCCTCGTCGCCGGTGATGAGGATGGCGAGGGAGCCTGTGGGGGTGGGGTTGGCCTTTGCCCAGTCGATGGCCGCGCTGACCCATGCAGCGACGCCGGATTTCATATCCGCCGCGCCGCGACCCCACAGCTTGCCGTCGCGAATCTCGCCGCCGAAGGGGTCGGCTGTCCAGCCTTCGCCCACGGGGACGACATCGGTATGGCCGTTGAAGCCGAGCACGGGGCCGGTCGTGCCGTAACGGGCATGAAGGTTGGGGACGCCGTTCCGGTCGGTGCGGGTGCAGGTGAAGCCCGCCTGTGACAGCATGGCGTCCAGCATTGCAATTGCGCCGCCTTCCTTTGGCGTGACGGAGCGGCAGCGAACGAGGGCGGCGGTCAGGTCGACTGGATCGGGCATGGATGATTCCTCAAAAGGTCGCGCCAGCCTTACCGGCCTGACCCCGTGAGAATCAAGCTGGGGCCGGACCCCAATCATTGGCTTCGGGCTTGCCGGGTAGGAAGGACATCAACAGCGTTAGGATGATGACCGCTGCGAGGGCCACGATCTCGACCGGCACGACGCAGGGCAGCAGCCACCACGCGCTCCAGCCCATATCATGTAGGCGGCGAATCGAGGCGGCAACCGCGCTCCACAGGCCAAGGCCCATCAGCACGAGCGCGCCGATGATCGAGAACCCGATGGGCATGACTTCGATGCCGTTCATCCGGCTCATCATCATCGGGAAGATCAGCAATATGAGGCCGAAGGTCAGCAGAATCATGGAGATGAAG
Organism: uncultured Neomegalonema sp.; assembly: GCA_937974055.1. Classification (GTDB taxonomy): domain Bacteria; phylum Pseudomonadota; class Alphaproteobacteria; order Rhodobacterales; family Rhodobacteraceae; genus JAHDDY01. Next base: position 3,712 of record CALJIU010000096.1, read on the forward strand.
GTGATGCGGGCATAGGCCATACGGCCCATGCGGCCATCGATCACGAGCAGGGATTTCACGGGTCCGATCCTTCTGAAATACGGGGAATGTGCCGCCCAGCCCTCACCCTCCGCTTCGGCAGATTCGCGAAAGTCGGGACGGGCAGCCCATCCGTTCGGCGGCGCAAGCCGTCGCCCGCCCGCAGAATAGTCGGAAGGTTTCAAGAAAAGTTGAATCGGATGCCCCATGAAAAAGCCCCCGTGCGGTGAGCACGGGGGCCGGTATGATCGTCAGTGGTGGAGGGGCTTATTCGCCACCGCCGCCCATGAAGGACAGGATGAACTGGAACATGTTCACGAAGTTCAGGAACAGGCCCAGAGCGCCCATCACAGCACCTTTCGCAAGGTAGGCGGCACCTTCGGCACCGGCCTGTGCGAAGTACAGGTATTCGTTCTTGATGCGCTGCGTGTCATAGGCGGTCAGACCGGCGAAGATCAGGACACCGATGACGGACACACCGAAGGCCAACGCGCTGGACGCGATGAAGATGTTGGCAATCGACGCAACGATCAGACCGACGACACCCATGATCAGGAAGGAACCCCAACCGGACAGGTCTTTCTTCGTCGTGTAACCGTAGAGCGATAGCGACAGGAAGGCGACTGCGGTTACGAGGAACGCCTGAACGATCACCAGCGGATCGTTGGCAAAGCGCAGGAACACCGCCGAGAGCGATACGCCCATGAGTGCGGTGAACAGCCAGTAGGTGAACTGGACCGCCGGGACGCTCATCTTATTGAGGCGTGCGCCGAGGAAGAAGATCAGCGCGAGCGGTGCGAAGATCACGACCCATTTAATCGGCGATCCCCAGATGGCATAGGCCAGCGATGGGATGTTGCCGAAGGCATAGGCGGTACCGCCCGCAACGGCGAGGCCGCCCGCGAGATAGCTGTATACCGAGTTCATGTGGGCGCGTAGGCCCTGATCGATTTCGGCGGCACGGCCTTGTGTGCCAACGGTTGTTGCCGACATACGGTCGAATTCTGCCATTGAAACCATCCTCTTGAGGTTCACGTGTTACGTTAATCCGAACTAATATCGCGATTGCCCCCACGTCATTCAAGGGCCAATCGGTGATTGCGCGGTTCTGACCCGCATGTTTTGCTAATTATTTAAATACGGAACTAGTAGTTATGGGCTTGAAGGCTAATTCGGTGTGTGCTATACAATATGCACACCGGAGGAACTGCTATGAACCTGCTAAAGATTTTCACCCGCTTCCCTGACCAAGACGCCTGTGTTGAGTATCTTGAAAAAGTAAGATGGGGTGACAATCCGCACTGCCCTCACTGCGGCTCCACGACTGTTGCTCGCAAGGCTGATCCGGGTCGCGTTGGTCGCTGGAATTGTCATGGATGCAAGTCTAGCTTCAATGTCATGGCTAAGACAATTTTTGAGAAAACACGTATTCCCCTGCAAAAGTGGTTTCTTGCAATCGGTTTGGTTGTAAACGCCAAAAAAAGCATTTCGTCCTGCCAATTGGCGCGTGATCTGGACATGAACCAGAAATCCGCATGGTACCTTCAGCAGCGTATTCGTGCTGCCATGCTCACGGATGAAGGCGATCTGTTGCAGGGCATTGTTGAAGCCGACGAAACCTACGTTGGCGGCAAGCCACGCAAGAAAAACAAGCGCGATGACGACACCCCTAACAAGCGCGGGCGTGGAACGAAAAAAACGCCCGTGATCGGCGTTGTGGAGCGTGGCGGTAACGTGAAGGCCAAAGTCGCGGATGATCTTAGCGGCAAGGGTGTCGTAGAGTTCCTTCGTAGCGCTGTTGACCCGCAAGGCTCGCTGCTCATTACCGATGAATACAAGGCTTACAACGCGGCAAATGGCATCTTTCAGCGTGCCGTAATCAACCACAAAAAAGCATACGCTGACGGTGATACTCATACGAACACGATTGAAAGCTTCTGGGCGCTCGTCAAGCGCGCTTGGTACGGTACCCATCACCACTACAGCAAACGCTACATGCCGCTGTTCATCGCAGAAAGCTGCTGGAAATATAACCAGCGTAAGAACGATGATCCATTTGCGACGTTCATGCGGGGGTGCTTCGCATGAACCGTCTATATTATGGTGACTGCCTAACCATTATGCGCGACATGCCACTTGGCAGTGTTGATTTGGTTTATCTGGACCCGCCATTTAATTCCAACCGGGATTATAGTGCAATATATCAAGACGAGACAGGGCAACCGCTCCCTGATCAAATTGAGGCATTTAACGATTTATGGGCGCTAGATGAGGAAAGACTACGTGCAATTCGGCATATGCCTATTTTAATGCGTGATGCCGGTATTGATGACGATGTAGCAGAATTTTGGCGAATTTGGCTCAATGCCCTTCGAAACACTCAGCCGCGGTTGCTTGCCTATCTGTCATACATGACAGAGAGATTGCTGCCTTTGCGTGGTATATTGAAGCCAACAGGGTCGATATATTTACACTGCGACCCGACCGCATCTCATTATATTAAATGCATGATGGATGGTATTTTTGGGCACGAAAATTTTCAGAACGAAATAATATGGAAGAGAACAAGCGCACATAGCGGGGCGAAAAAATACGGTCCCGTTCACGACACTATTCTTTTCTACTCGAAAAGCAAAAATTTTACTTGGAATGCCACTTATATGCCATACGATCAGCATTATGTGGATCAGTTTTTTACACATATTAATAAAGATGGGAAGCGGTGGAGGCGCACTGATTTAACTGGCCCCGGCACTAGAGAAGGTGATTCTGGAAAAAAATGGCGGCATTTCAATCCAACAGATCGTGGACGTCACTGGCAACCACCATCGTACTTCTACGATAAATATAAGGAATTATCGTCTGATGATTTAGCAAAATACCCTTTAATTGAAAGGTTAGAAAAGTTAGACGAAATTGGACTTATTCATTGGCCCAAAAAGATTGATGGTGCGCCTCAGGGAAAGAGATTGCTGGAAGATGCATTAGGTGTCCCTGCACAAGATATATGGAATGATATTAAGCCGATTCACAATCAATCTAAAGAAAGATTGGGCTATGCAACCCAAAAACCGGTCGAACTATTAGAAAGAATTATCTCATCTAGTTCTAATAAAGGTGATGTTATCCTTGACCCGTTTTGCGGATGCGCAAGCACGATAGAAGCTGCGCATAAGCTTGAAAGAAGATGGATTGGTATTGATATCGCTATTCATGCAATCAAACGAGTCGCCAAGGTTAGGCTAGAAGATCGGCTTGGTTTGCGTGAGGGGGTGGATTTCACAGTGGAAGGTGTCCCGCACACCCCAGAGGGCGCACAAGATTTGTGGGAGCGAGATAAATACCATTTTCAGAAATGGGCCATTGAACAGATCGACGGCTTTGTTACGTCTCGAAAAACCGGAGACGGTGGAATTGATGGGCGAATGTACTTTTCAGTTCCAAGGGAGAAAGAGCTGCAAAGCATGGTTCTCGAAGTGAAAGGCGGGAAGAATGTCAATGTCAGCGTCATACGTGACCTGAGGGGGGTCTTGGAACGTGACAACGCACTAATGGCAGGGCTGATCATTATGGATGATCTTGGGCCGCGTAAGACTGCTAATTTTAAGCGTGAGATGGGTGACGCGGGCGATCTTGATGTTAGCGGAGTTCAATATCCTCGAATGCAGATGCTGACTGTACCTGAAATTTTGGAAGGCAAACGGTTTTTGACGCCATCTGTGGCTAGGGGGAGAGTAGTATCTCAGCCGACGCTGCCGCTTGGGTAGAATCAAAAAGCCCGGCGCAAGGCCGGGCTTAGTGACTTATAGTCCTCAGTCTCCACCAGCAATCATGCTAGCGCGAAACACCATCCCGCGAACGGGTGTAGCAGAGGTGAAACGCAGTGATAACGTAGAGGCGATGTCTTGCAAATGCAAGAACAAGAGAGACTGAGATGGGAATCGAACCCATTCCGCTGCTACACGGGCCAACCTTTGCAAGGGGTGCGCGTTAACCAATCCGCCACTCAGTCCTCGTGCGAAAACACTTAACGAATCGATAACCATGAGTCATGCTTAAGCCCATAACTACTAGTTCCGTTTAAATATACAAGGAGATTCGTGTGATTCGGGCCTTTCTCGCCCTATCCCTACCGGATGATGTGGCCGATATTTTGATGGATATTCAGGATGGCGTGCGCAATGCGCGGTGGGTCGAGCAGGATAACCTGCACCTAACGCTGGCCTTTCTGGGCGATTGTACGCCATCGGAATTGACCGAACTCGATACCGAGTTGGGGCGGATTCGAATGGAGCCGTTCGATCTAGAATTGGCCGGGGTGGGGGCGTTCGGGGGTGGCAAGCCGCATACGCTCTACGCCGGAATCGCGCCGTCCGAGCCGTTGTCACGCCTGCACGCAAAGATCGACCGATTGATGCGCGACGTGGGTGTCGGGGGGGAGCGGCGGAAGTTTCGGCCTCATATCACCCTCGCGCGTTGTGGTGGTGGGGTGATTCCCGCACAGGCATTGGAATGGACTCGCCACCATGCGCGGTTTTCATATCAGCCCTTCGATATCAATGGGTTCGCGCTGTATCGTTCTGATCTGGGGACGGGCGCGCCGATCTATACCGAGCTGGTGCAGTATCCGTTTTTGGCCCCGTCCGGCGATTATTCGCGCGCGGAGGGCGAGACTGCTTGAACCGGGGCGCGGGCTTCTTTAAATGCCGTTTATGGCAATTAGACCGATCCTTCTTCATCCCGACCCGCGACTCAAGAAGCGATGTGATCCCGTCGATGGGATCGATGATAAGCTGCGCATTCTGATCGATGATATGTTCGAGACGATGTATGACGCCCCCGGCATCGGCCTTGCCGCGCCGCAGGTGGGGGTGATGTCGCGCGTGCTGGTCATGGATTGCGCCAAAACCGACGAGGAGGAACCGGCACCCATCGCGATGATGAATCCGGAAATCCTTTGGGCATCCGACGAGATGAACACCCATGAGGAGGGGTGCCTGTCGATCCCGGAGGAATTCAACGATGTAGAGCGTCCGGCGGCGGTGCAGGTGCGGTATCTCGACCTCGATGGCGCGGAGCAGACCCTCGATTGCGACGGGTTGCTGGCGACCTGCGTGCAGCATGAGATCGATCACCTCGATGGCAAACTGTTCATCGACTATCTCGGCCCGATGAAACGGCAGATGATTACCGGGCGGATGAAGAAGCGGAAAAAAGAGAAGGCTAAGACCGCCTAATGGCGCTTCGTGTCGCCTTCATGGGCAGCCCTGAATTTGCCGTTCCCGCGCTGGATGCCGTGGTGACGGCGGGGCATGAGGTCGTGGCGGTCTACGCACAGCCGCCCCGGCCCGCCGGTCGCGGCAAGAAAGATCGCCCCACCCCCGTTCATGCCCGCGCCGGGGCGTTGGGCTTGCCTGTGCGGACGCCTGTAAAACTGCGCGATGCGGAGGCGCAGGCGGCGTTTGCGGCGCTCGATCTGGACGTGGCGGTCGTTGCGGCCTACGGGCTGATCCTGCCGCGTCCCATTCTCGATGCACCCCGATTCGGGTGTCTGAATATCCATCCATCGCTGTTGCCGCGATGGCGGGGGGCTGCGCCGATCCAGCGTGCGGTGATGGCGGGGGATGACGAAACGGGCGTATGCATCATGCAGATGGAGGAGGGGCTGGATACCGGCCCGGTTCTCTCGCGCGAGACGATGCCCATCGATTCTCGCGATACATACATGGATATGCATGACCGACTGGCGACGCGGGGCGCGGCCTTGCTGGTCGAGGCACTGGCGGGGCTAGAGACGCTGATGCCGCAGCCGCAGGGCGAGGATGGCGTGGTCTATGCCGCAAAGATCGACAAGGCGGAGGCGCGGATCGCGTGGACCCGTCCCGCCGCCGAACTCGATGCGCATGTGCGGGGCTTGTCGCCCTCTCCCGGTGCGTGGTGCGAGATGCGGGGGGAACGGGTCAAGGTGTTGCTGGCCGAACCCATCGCCGCCAATGCCGCGCCCGGCACCGTGATCGAACCGGGGACGGTGGCCTGTGGCTCCGGCGCGCTGCGGTTGCTGCGGGTGCAGAGGGCGGGGAAACCGGCGATGGATATCACCGATTTTCTGCGGGGATTTCCGATGGAGTCCGGTGAGACGGTTGACTAACCACCCTTTCACCCACACTTCAGGGGCCAAGGTTTAATTCTGGAGACGGGCATTATGGCATTTCTACTAGCAATCCTCGGCGCGGTCGTCGGCTACATGATGGCCCCGCGTTACATCAGCGGCGCACAGCAGGTGCCAGCGGCAATCGCGGGCGGCGTGCTCGGCTTCATCGTCGGGTATTTCTTCAAGGCGATCCTTGGGCTGGTAATCCCCATGCTGATCGGTGCCGCGCTGTATCTCGGCTATCAGAAATATAAGGCCAATCAGGGCGTCAAACGCTAATTCGCGCTACCCGGTCCCGAAGCGCCCGAACAACGCTCATGGCGGTCAGGGCAGAGGATGCCGGATTGTCGGGGAGGGATGCGCCCTCGATGGCGAAGGTAAAGCGCCCGAATGCGCCGATTGCCTCGATTTCGTGGCGATTGGCGGTGATCGTGGGATCGGCAATGAGACGGACCTGCGTTTCATCCATGCCGATACCTGCGAGCGCGATGGTCGCCGCGACATTGGCGTTTTTCGGATAGCGCAAGGCCGCTTCGCGTGCCGTTCCCTCGAAATGTGTGGCGGCTTCGGTCAGGGCGGCTAGGTCGAGCGCGTCTTCCGCCGCTGACCCGGCCCAACCGGCGAGGGGCTTGCGACCCGTATAGACCACGCTGTCCAATCCGCCGATGGAGGCTGCCGCCAGTGCATCGACGGCCCCGATTGCCCCCGGTAGCAGGCGCAGTTGCGCGTTTCCCGCTTTTGCCGCATCCTCCAGCTCCAGTGCAAAGTCCGCATCGGCCAGCGCGCCGTTCGATACCGTCAGCAGGTCGATCCCCCGGCGCAGTACCGCCATGCCATGCGCGCGTAGTCCCGGATGGCCCGCGCAATCGACCACCAAATCGATACCGTCTGGCAGCGCTGCGACCGATGATACGGCTGGCACGCCCAGCGCTGCGCGTGCCGCGTCCTGCCGTCCGGGGCGGGCGATGACGTGGCTGAGGGTTATTTGGATGTCCTGCGCCAGATGCGCGGCGACTGAGCGAGCGATGGGACCGTGGCCTATGAGGGCGATGTTCAAGCGGTAACCCCTAATTTTCGAAATCGCCCATCGTTCTGGCAACGTGCTTTAGCGAAATGCATCGAAGGCGGTCAGGCTGTCCAATGGGTACGATACCCCATCCGGCATGTCGCAGCTTTGTATCGCGCCAAAGCTGCCAATGGATCCGCCCTTAGACTTACACAGAGTATGGTTCGAGCCGCCGGATGGGGTGGGTTTTGGTGTTTGTAACGTCACGTAATCGCCGCCAAATTCCTCGCGAAGTTGATCGGCGAGGTGGTCGTTGTCCGATCCGAATAAGAAGAACGATGGGTCCGTAGACCGGCATTTATCCGGGTTTTGATCGCAAACGTTTCGAACTTCGTCGATCCAGTTCCGGTAGGCGGCGATAGGGGTGAAATACATTTCATAGCCGGGTTTCTTGCACGGCTCGCCGTTCTTGTCTTCCGTCCCCATCTCGATACCCGATAGGATCCCTGCGAGTTGTCGCTGACCATTCGATATGCCGATGATAGGGCCGCCACTTTCACCACGGCAAACACCTTCCATAGCGCCTGACGGGCTGGTGACGGTGATATAGCCCGGCCATTCGACCTTTTTGACCGAAAGCGGAACCGTCTGCAGTATCTTTGAACCCGCCTTCGGACCGGTAACGGGCCAACCTGCCGCTTCGGCGATGCCGCCCGCCGATACCGATGGTCGTCGGTATTCGTCCATCTTCACCGGCGTGACTTCGCTCGGAAACGGTTCGTCCAAACGGATGAGCGCAATGTCATTTGAAAGATATGAATAGTCGAAACCAGCATGGCACACGACATTCTTGGCGACCCTCGATATGGTCGTCGTACCGCCGAGGTTCCGGTCACCGGCGGTTACCTCGATACGATCCCACGTCGTGTCGTCCCCTTCCGGGCCATGTACACAATGCGCAGCGGTGACGACCCAGCGGCTGTCGATCATCGTGCCCCCGCAATGCTCGGTTTCGTTGAAATCGCCGTGGTCATAGACCATCTTCAATTTGACCATCGACCGGAACTGCGGATTGACGTTGGCAGCAAAGATCTTGGGCGCGCCGAACCGAACGCGCGCGCCGACGCCGCTGGACGCCGCTGAGAACTGCGGGTTGTGCGCACCGCAGGCAAAGGCGTTGGCGTCGGACAGTGAAGCAGCGACCGCAGTTATTGGAGTGAGGATGATGGACATCAACACCCCGCCGAGCACTGCCGCTTTCCGTCCGTCCATGACATCATCCCAATCGACATTCTGTGTTTTATAAGTATCGTTCTTGAAAGCTTGCAGGGCGTCAATCGAAAAGCCCGCCCATCACCGTCAGTTGAGGCTAGATGATGAGAAGGATAGTCGGAGCGCTGTTCATATCGGCACTCATCTTTATTCTGCCGGGGGGTGCTTCGGGACTGGCCGCGCAGGAATCCACCGTCACTTCTACAATCGCGGGTGCGGATCGGGCCGGGCCTTGGGGGGATTCTTCCTACGACTTTTCGTTGAAGGTCTCGAAGTCGATATTCAAAACCGTCAACCTGCTGCGCACTAAGAAGGGCCTTTCCCCTTTCACCGCTGATTCATCGCTCGGCCTTGTGGCGGGGTCGTATGCGGGCGATATGCTGTCGGGGGATTTCTTTGGGCATTTCGCACCCGACGGACGCGGTTTGAAAGACCGATTTCTCGAAGCGAATGTAACCCATTTTCGCGAAGTTGCCGAAAACCTCTGGACTGCAGAAGGCGAGATCACTTGGGAGTATAAGCATATCGTGCGGCAGGCCGTGACCGATTGGATGAATTCGAGGGAAGGCCATCGTGAGGCTATGCTCGATCCCAACTTTACATCGACTGCGGTTGGAACGGCGATCCGTGATGGGCGGATCGTCGTCGCCATGTTATTTGGGCGGCGCTGACGGCGTTTGCCGGTTTGCAGGTATCGGGTCTCCGCGCTATCCCTTTTGCAAAAGGAGCACGCCATGACCATCACCGCCTTTACCGCCGATTCTCCCCTCGTGATCCTTGGATGCGGCAAGATGGGGGGGGCGCTGCTGGATGGATGGTTGGCGCAGGGGTTGCCGAAGCAGGCGGTGCGGATCGTCGATCCGGCCCCTGCCGAGGCGCTATTGGCGATGGGTATCAGCATCGCAGACAGCGTGGACGCGATTACCGAGACGCCGAAAGCGGTGCTCATTGCGATCAAACCGCAGATGATGGCCGAGGTGCTGCCGGGGGTCGCGGGCCGTTTTGGGGATGCACCACTGTACATGTCGATTGCCGCTGGGACGTCGCTGGCCGATTTCCGCGCGCTGTTGGGGCAGGGCATCCGCGCGATCCGCGTGATGCCCAATACGCCGGTTGCGGTGGGCAAGGGTGCCAGCGCGCTGTTTGCCAGCGATAGTGCCGATGCGGATGAACGGGCGCTTGCCGAAGAGATGATGTCGGCGGTGGGCGAGGTTGTCTGGCTGGATACCGAAGCGCAGATGGATGCGGTAACGGGGGTTTCGGGTTCGGGACCGGCCTATGTCTTTCATATGATCGAGGCGTTGGCGGCGGCGGCGGCGGCGCAGGGGCTTGCGCCCGACCTCGCCATGCGCTTGGCCCGCCAGACGGTGATCGGCGCGGCGGCCCTTGCCGATGCCAGTGACGAGACGGCGGAAAACTTGCGAGTCAATGTCACCAGCCCCAAGGGCACGACCGCTGCCGCCCTCGAACATCTGATGGATGGCGAATCGGGTATGACGCCGCTAATGACCCGCGCAGTCGCCGCATCCGCAGATCGATCCCGCGCTTTGAGCGGAAATTCCTAAATGGAAACAGGAGTCTGAAGAATTTTTGCTGCACTGCACCAAAATCCCCCTTGATATCTTTGCTGCGATGCAACATATTCTCTTCAACGCAACGATCCAGCTAGGAGAGCTAGACATGACGACTGAGAAAAACTGGTTTGATCCCGCCACGTACATGGATCTGATGAAAGAGAACGACGTCACCAAGATGTTCGACGGCATGTCGATCCCCGGTGTCGATACCGGCGCATTCACCGAAGCGCAGAAGAAAAACATGCAGGCCATCGTCGATGCCAACCGCGTCGCGTCCGAAGGTTATCAGGCACTGTTCAAGAAGCAGGTCGAAATCATCCAGAACGGCGTCACCGAGATGTCCGACGCGATGAAAGAAGCGACGACGCAGCCGATGACCACCGAAGGCTACGAGAAGCGTATGGAAATGGCGAAAGCGCATTTCGAGAAGTCGGTCGGCATCTTCACCGAACTGAGCGACTCGGCTCGCAAAGCCAACGAAGACGCAATGGCGATCATCCAAGCACGCTTCAGCGAAGGCGTCGAAGAGATGAAGACCCTCGCCTCCACGTCGATGGAGTCCATGCAGAAGGCCGCCGCCTAATTCTGGCGATAGCGCTTCCGTAAGACTATCAGAGCCGCTTGCCCCACCGGGCAGGCGGCTTTATTTTTGTGAAAATTTTTGGGGACAGGGCATGGCCGAGATCAGTTTTGACGACTTCATGAAGGTCGATATCCGCGCAGGGACGATTATCGAGGCGGTGGAGTTTCCCGAAGCTCGCAAGCCTGCCTATAAACTGCGCATTGATTTCGGGGATGAGATCGGTGTGAAGCGCAGTTCGGCGCAGATCACGGATTACTACACGCCCGAAACGCTGGTCGGGCGGCGCGTTATGGCGGTGGTGAATTTTCCTCCGCGTCAGATCGGACCGTTTATGTCCGAGGTGCTGACGCTAGGGGTTAGCGATGCGGCGGGGGCAATCGTGTTGATCGCGCCAGATTCCGATGTGCCGAATGGTGGACGGCTGCACTGAAACCGCCCTGTTTCAGATGGGGGTGAGCGAGATTGTCGGAACCCGACCTCAACGTGCTATAGCCCGGAACAGCGGTTGAGCATTCGCGACGCGGGTGATGAGGGCGCGGTAGTTGGTTTCATCAGGGTCGACAAGGGCGCGGATGTGCAGGGGTTCGCCCAAGCCCGCTGCAAGAGTCTGGTCCAAGGCGGCGCGAATCTCGACCACCGGGCCGCCCTTGCGAGTGACAAAGGGCAAAGCAGGGGCAGGGGCGGTGACGTGGATGACGCGCAGACGGGCGGTGGCCTGCGGTTCGTGTTCCTGCGCCATGGCCCAGCAGACTGCATCGATGGCGGCGCAGTCGGCGTCGCCTTGCGCCACGGCCTTCACCGAATTGCGGTGGGCACCGGATTCTATCCCTCGTGCGAAGAATGGCGCGGTCTCCGTCAGCGGCGCAACGGCCTCGCGCAGCGTATGAACACCCGATTGCGAATCGAGACCGTTATAGGCGATGGATTTTCCGCGTAGATCGGCAAGTGTTTGGGCAGAGGCATCGGCGTGCACGACGACCATGCTGGAATAAGTGCCTTCGCCGCAGCCGGGAAGCGGATGGATCGGCGTTGCGACCAAATCGAGAGCGTCCGAATAGGCCATGGCCCAAGGCCAGCCGCAAGTCTGGCTGAAAACCAGCGCCGGATCGCGCCAATGCGTCTCCGGCGACAGCGAATCAGGGGCATCGATACCGCGCGCCCGCAGCCCATCGCGTAGATGCGCCCAAAAGGCGTTCTGCGCCGCCCGCACTTCCGGCCAATCATACATGGGCAGGCTGGCAATCATCCCCGGCGCAGGAACGGGTGGATGATCCCCTCCTTTGCGCGGAAGGCGTGGCGGGCGAAAATCGCGCGGTATCCCTCGAATCGGTATCCTCCATTCCCAGCCAGAACCGCCGCCCTGTTCTGCCGATAGAGGGCGGGCAAGTCGTACCATGGGGCGCGCGGATTGGCATGGTGGACGGCGTGGAGATTGTTGTTGAGAAAGGCCAGTGCGAAGACGCCTTCCGCCTCGATGATGGCCGTCCGCTCGCCCACCGCCTCACTCGCCTGATGCTCGGCGAAGGTGCGCAGCATCAGCAGCGCGTATCCGGCATAGGCGGCGGCGAGGTAGAGAAGGAGGGGCACGCCAGCGATGCCGATGGCAAAGCCAAGCGCGATAACTATACCCGCCATATGGGCGAGATATGCGTTGCGCGTGAACGCATCGCCTTGGCGTAACAAGGCAATATCGCGCGCCAGACCCGACTGAATCGACAAGGCCGGTCCGATGATCAGACGGCCCAGCAGCGTCTGATTGATCCGCAGGGCCAGCCGCAGGCCGCGCGATAGCGAATCCCAGTCCCGACGTGCCAGATAGGCGCTTTCGGGGTCGTCATAGGGGTCGGTCAGGCGCGAATCGCGATGGTGTTTCAGGTGTGTGCGCCTGAACACGCGGTAGGGAACGAAAAGGCCGATGGCGGGGAAGACCAATGCTTCGTTGATCCGTGCATTGCCCGTGGGGTGGCCGTGCAGGGCTTCATGCTGGAGCGATGAATGCAGGGTTACGAGGTATCCGGCGATGGGTACGAACCACAGGCCCAGCGTCCCGTGTGCGAGGCAAGCAAGGCCCCATGCGGCATAACAGGCCGCGAGAACCGCAAAAGTCGGCCATTCGGCACGTGTCGATCTGTTCCCCATACGCTCCGGTCTCCTTCGGGTTGTAGGGTAGTCGCAACATGGCGACCTGTCATTCGCAATTAAATCTATTGAAGAGCGTCTTGCAGAACGCGCAAAAAAATGCCCGGCACAAGGCCGGGCAGTCCAGGGAGAAAACAGTATGAAGTGGCGTCAAGCGTTCACGCGGGCGGCCATCCGGGCGCTGAGCGTATGGATTTCGGCGCGTTCGAGGCCGATATCCTCAAGCTGACGGTCGGAAAGACCGTAGAGTTCGGCGCGTGTACGAGCGGCGATGAAGCGACGCTTCAAGAACAGGCCCGGTGCCGCGAACACGGTCGCGAATACGTTGGTGAGGGAGGGGCGTGCCTGAGGGGCGTGCGCAGCGTAATCGATGGTCGTCATGGCGAGTGCCTCAATCTGAAGTGTGTGTCATGCCGTTTGGCTTGGGCATTAGATAGCCATTTTGCTGCACCGCAACAAATGCCGGATCGGCAAAGCCGATATGCGCTGCGTGCATGGAACTCACCCCCGAATTGCAGGTCGGGAATTGCTTGCGACCGAGGGCCGGGGCGATTAACGGATGGACCCCCGAAACCGAACACGGTCAGAGATCATGGCAGACGACGATAGCGACTTCTCGAACACCTCCGTTGCGGCGGACCACCTCAAACAAATCATCGAGCGGATCGAGCGATTGGAAGAGGAAAAGAAGGAGGTCGCGGAGCAGATCAAGGAAGTCTATGCCGAGGCCAAGGGCAACGGCTTCGACACCAAGACCCTGCGCAAGATCGTGGCGATCCGGAAGAAAGACCCGAACGAGCGGTCCGAGGAAGAAGCGATGCTCGACCTCTATCTCTCGGCGCTGGGCATGTTGCCGACGCAGTAGCGCAGACACGGCGATTCGGGTAGGATGCGCGCATGGCAGAGAATACGCTGCGCAATGCGCCCCCCCTCTACGACCGCGACGTCCACGCTTGGGCGCAACAGCAGACCCGCGCGATTACCGAACGGCGGCTCGCCGATATCGACTGGGCGAATGTCGCGGAGGAGATCGAGAGCGTGGGCAATTCGCAGAAGAGTGAAATCCGAAATCGCCTTCGAATCCTGTTGCTTCATCTGGCAAAGTGGGAGTTTCAGCCCGAAAAACGCAAGGCGGGGTGGATAGGTAGCATCGGTGAAGCGCGCTCTCGGATCGCGGGTGTGATTGATGACAGTCCATCTTTGCGGCGATTGCCTGCTGATCGGCTGGATTGGTCGTGGAAACGGGCACGTCTGCAAGCAGCCGAGGATATGCGACGGCCTCTAGACAGCTTGCCTGAAGATTGCCCTTACACGGTAGAGCAGGCGTTGGATGATACTTTCTTTCCCGGTGAACCCCGTTGCGAGGATTTGCCGGATTGATATCTGCCCAAAGCTCTTGCGCGCGTGACATGCTTTTGCCGGGATGCGTATACAGGTTGTGAAGGTCGATGATGATCAGCCTGCAAGCGAGGAGAATACCGATGTCGTCAGTTCCTTTCCGTATCCGTCATGCCGCTGTGGCACTGGCCGCGTTCGGTGTGCCAATGCAGGCCGCACAGGCGCAGAACGCGCCGCCTGCGATCCATATCAACGCCACTGATGGCGGGCTGAACGTGCGGACCGGGCCGGGGACCGAATATCCGAAGATCGGGCGGCTGCGTCCCGCGCAGGGTGGGGCGGTGCTGGGGTGCAATGCCACGGGGCGCTGGTGTGAGATGGGGTTCGAGGATGGCGGGCGCGGCTGGGTGTATATGCCGCTGACCCGTCCCGCCGCGATGGCCGCTTCGCTGGGGCGACCGATTGACTGGCGCAGCCTCTACCGGGCGGATGTGCCGTATATCCATACCGGCACGGGCCGCGTGAACCTGCGGCAAGGGGCGGGCACGCACCGGGCGCTGGTGGGAAAGCTGCATCCGGGGCAGGGCGGCTTCGTGCAGGGATGCTCGGCGGATGCGCAATGGTGCCTGCTGAAATTCCCGCCCAATGGCTACGAAGCGTGGGTGTATATGCCATTGCTCAAG
>CALJIU010000097.1 GCA_937974055.1 uncultured Neomegalonema sp.
CGCGTGATCTTCTCCGCCCGCACCTTCTCGCGGATATCGGCCAGCGTCCCCTCGATGAACATCTGATCGGGCCAGCCGACACGGTAGGCGACGATCACCGGGCAATCCGCGCCATACATCGGGGACAGTGTGCGTTCGATCATCAGCAGATTGCGGATCGACAGGTGGATGGCCAGCGTCGCCCCGGTGCGGCCCAGCGTCTCCAAGTCTTCGCCGGGGGGCATCCCGCTGGCTTTACCGGCGGTTCGGGTCAGGATGACGGTCTGCGCGACCTCCGGGATCGTCAATTCGCGGCCCAGCGCGGCGGCGGCGGCGGCGTAGGCGCTGACCCCCGGCGTCACGTCATAGGGAATGCCCAAGCCCTTCAGCCGCCGTATCTGCTCCGCAATCGCGCCGTAGAGCGATGGATCGCCCGAATGCACCCGCGCGACATCCTCACCGCGCCCGTGGGCGGCGGCCATTTCCTCGATGATCGCGTCGAGCGCCATTGGCGCGGTGTCGATGACCTTGCCGGGCGCTTCCGCAACGATGGCTTCCGGCACGAGGCTACCCGCGTAGAGGCAGACAGGACACTCCCGGATCAGCCGCAGCGCCTTGACGGTGATAAGATCAGGATCGCCGGGCCCGGCACCGATGAAATGGACGGTCATTCTAGATTTCTCCTGCCCCGCATTTGATGCGAAGCCTGTCAGGGGAGCGCGCTGCTCCGGGAGGCCCCGCATCACGTGCGGGGCAGGGTGTTTTCTTGCATCTTCTTCGCATAGCCCCTCGGCGTATACATTCGCCCGCCCGCCGTCACGCGCGATTGCGACGAGCCGATCAGCACCACCGTCAACATATCCACCTCATCCACATCCAGCGCATCCAGCCGCCGATAGACCAGCTTTTCCTCCGGCCTGCCCAGCGATGACGCCAGCAAGACCGGCGTATCGGCGGGGCGATGCTTGAGCAAAATATCGCGCGCCTCGGCCAGCAGCGTGCGACGTTTCTTGGATACCGGATTGTAGAAAGCGATGACGAAATCCCCCGCCGCCGCCGCTGCGATCCGCCGTATGATATCCTGTCGCGGGGTCAGCAGGTCCGACAGCGATATCGCACAGAAATCATGCCCCAACGGCGCACCCGCCCGCGCGGCGGCGGCTTGCAGGGCCGAAACACCGGGGGCGGAGACGACCTCCACCCGGCGCGCCGCATCCGATAGGTCACCCCGGTCCAACAGCTCGAAGACCAGCGCCCCCATCGCGTAGATGCCCGCATCCCCCGAACAGATAATCGCCACGTCACGCCCTTCGCCCGCCCGTTCCAGCGCAAAGCGACAGCGATCCTCCTCGCCACCTAGCGGAAAGTCATGGCGCGGCTTGCCATGGGCCAGCGGACCCAGCAGGTCGATATACAGGCCATAACCGATCAGTTCTTCCGCCTGCATCACCATGCGCGACGCATCCGGCGTCCGCCACGCCGCCTGACCCGGCCCAATCCCCACCAGCGACACACGCCCCCGCTTGCGCCCCCGGATCGTGGTAATCGGCTCCGGCGCGCGGGCGATGGCGCAGGTGGCATTGGCCGTCTTCTGCTTCTCGACCACCAGTTCGGCGGTCGCCCCACCCGCCGCCAGCGCTGCCCCTTCGGAAACGCCATGACAGCCGACCTCGGCGAACACCACGTCGGACGGATTGGCAAGCCGATGCGTCTGTGTCTCCAGCGTGGCCGCATCGAAGAACCGCGCCGGCACGCCCAAATGCTCGGCCAGCGCATTGACCGCCACTTCATCCGCCTTCAGGTCGAGCGACACGACCGCCGCGATATCGGCAGGCAGCAGCATCGCCCGCTCCATCGCCCCGGTCGCTAAGGCAATCAGTTCTTCGGGCGGACAATCACGCGCGCACCCGACGCCCAGCACGCATTGCTGCGCCCGGTACAGCAGGCGCGGCCCGCCGGTAATCTCGATCAGCGCATGGTGGCCCGCGCCCATGATCTGCATATCCTCTTCCGACCCATCGGCCCGGATAGTACGCAGCGCATCAAGTGCTCCATGCACCACCTTGACGTTCGGACGCTCCCCCAACGGGGCGAGCCATTCGGCCTTGTCATAGCAAACGGTCGCCGGGTCGCCGTTCAGCAACCCGGCCATCACGGCCTTCGCATCGTCCGGATTGGTCAAGCGCCACCCGGCGGGCGGCTCATCCAGCGCGATGCCGAGGGCAAGGTCGCCCGCAGTCGTCACCGCCGCCGCACCGCCGAGGATATCCGCAATCTCCCGCGCCAGCCGGTTCGCCCCCCGATGCCCACCCAGCAGCGGCACGACCGTCGACCCATCATCCGGCACCGCCACCACCGGCGGCTCGCTGCGCTTGTCATTCAGCAATGGCGCAACCGCACGGATCAGGATACCCGCCGCACAGACCCCGATGATCGGCACTCCGGCAGCAAAGAGGTCGCGCGCATGCTCCAGCGCATCGGGAAAGAACGCATCCGCCCGCTCGACCCGCCCCTCGCGCCCATGCACGGGTGCGGCGAGGGCATCGGCGATGCGGTGCGCGGTGGCTTCGCCAGAGCGGGAAAGGCACAGGATTACTGGTTCAGCCACGGGTCATCGCCTTTGTAGATCAAGATCATCGAGAAATAAGGGGCCGCTTCCGGCGCATCGGCCAATGGCAGCACGACCTGCGCGGCCAGCGAGGCACGCTCGACATACCCGGCCCGCTCGGTCAGGCCCATATCGTCCAGCAGCGCGCGCAAGCGGGGCAGATGCCGACCTACCTTCATAATCGCGATGGCCTCTGCATTGGCAATCCGCTCACGCATGGCCTCGTCACCTAGCGGACCTGGCAGAACCGTCAGCACATCGTTGCGGGCGGTCAGCGGGCGGGCCAGCGCCGCCGAACACGCCGCCAACGACGAGACGCCGGGGACGATCTCGGTGGCAAACCGCTCCGACAGCCGCGCGAACAGATACATGAAACTGCCATAGAAGAACGGATCACCCTCGCAAAGCACCACCACATCACGCCCCGCGTCCAGATGCTCGGCAATGGTCGCCGCGCCCGTGGCATAGACATCCTGCGCCGGAAACCGCTCGACCCGCATCGGCACGATCATGGGGATCTCCACGGCATCCGGCGCGATGGCATCGGCGGCAATCGACCGGGCAAAGCTGGTGCCGGAATCCGGGGCCGGATAGGCGACGACCTGCGCGTTCGAGATCAGGCGATGCGCCTTCAACGTCATCAAGTCGGGGTCGCCCGGCCCAACGCCCACGCCATAGAGAGTGCCGCTCATCTCACAAGACTCCACTGTGTCACCGGCATGGCCGACCGCCAGCCGCGATACGGGCCGACCGGCTCGGCACGTTGCACGGCAAGGCGGACCAACTCGCCCCCATGCTCCGCCTGCGCCGCCGCCAAAACGCTCTCCGATTCCAGCGTCACGGCGTTCGAGACAATCCGCCCTCGCGTGGGCAGCGCGGCGAGGCAGCGGGCGATGGTATCTGCCGTAATCGCCCCGCCGACAAAGATCGCGGCGGGTGGGGCCAATCCGTCGAGCGCGGCGGGCACGCGGCCCTCGATCAGCTTCAGGCGCGGCGTGCCCAACGCCACGGCATTCTCGCGGGCCATGCGCAGCCGGTCGGGCTTGTCATCGATGCCGATGGCCTGCGCATCGGGGGCCGCCCGCATCCATTCGACGGCAACTGACCCGCACCCACAGCCCACATCCCACAACAGCGCCCCGCGCGACGGCATCAGCTTGGCCAGCGTCAGCGCCCGAATTTCGTGCTTGGTCATCTTGCCGTCATGGACAAATGCATCGTCGGGTAGGCCCGGCACACGGGGCAGCAGCACATCGGGCGCACCCGCAACTTCGACGGCGAGCGTGTGAAAGGCTGGGCAGGGCGCACCCCAATCCCGCGCAACCCCTTCGATCCGCGCTTCATCCGGCCCGCCCAGCGCCGCGAGCACGGTCAGGCGCGACGCGCCATAGCCGCGTGCGGTCAACAGCGCGGCAATCTCACCCGGCGTCTGCGCCCCCGCCGTCAGGATCAGCAGCCGCGCACCGGGCCAGAAATACGGCACCACCTGTTCAGCGGGCCGCCCATGCGCCGTCAGCGTCTCGACATCGGCCAATGACCAGCCCATCCGCGCGGCGGCCCATTGAAACGCCGAAAGCTGCGGGTAATAGACGATCTCCTCCGCCGGAATATGCGCGACCGATGCAGGGTTCGAGATACGCGCACCAACGCTGAACCACAGCGGATCACCCGTCACCAGCACCACGACGCGGCGACCCTGAAACCCCCGAATCGTCTCGATCATCGCGTCGAAGGGCGACGGCCACGCCACCCGCTCGGCGGTCACATTCGGCGCAAGCGCATGGTGCCGGTCGCCGCCGATGATGATCTCGGCTTGCTCGACCTGCGCCCGCGCGGCGGCGGACAGCCCCGCCATGCCATCCTCACCGATCCCGATGATATGCAGCCACGCGCTCACAACCCGCTCCGCCGCATGGCATCGGCCTGACCGCGCAGCAGGCTGTGCAACTTACGCTCGTCGAGCGCCTGCCCCGCCCGCAGGGTACCGATATAGGCAAGCAGCGCCTTGCGCTCCGGCGAGGGATTCGTGACGACACCGATGCCCGCCCCCGCATCGTACATGTCTAGGTGATCCGCCACATTCGCGCGGGCGCGGGTCAGGGTGTAGCCGTGGTTGGTGGCATTCGGTTCGTCCGGGGTGGTTTCGGCGCGGCCCGCATCTTCCCACCAGCAGATCGTGCAGACTTCGTAATCACCCCGCCGCGCGAGGGTGGGATAGTCGCAGCACGGGCAGGCGACGAAATCGCTCATTCCAGCCCCCCGGCCAGCGCATTCACCGCCGCACTCGCCA
>CALJIU010000098.1 GCA_937974055.1 uncultured Neomegalonema sp.
GCGATTGCGGCGAAGGATATCGTGGTGAAGCCTCGCGCGAAGCGGGGACCGCCGCCGGGTGGCATTCCGAAAGGATCGGGCGGGCGAAAGCCGGTCTTCGTGGTGATTGATCCGCGTAAGGAGGTTGGACCGCCGAAGCAGAAGAAAGCTCCGGGGTTTGGGCCGAATGTTCGGGGGTTCGATGATCTGGATATCTCGCCGCCGGGACGTGTGGAGATTACGCCGGATGATCCGGTATCTGCTGCTGCTTTGCGTCGTCGGGTCGAGGCTTTGGTCGCTGCAATGAACGATATTCCGGGGCAAGCCAGACGGCTGGCGCGGAAGCAGGCCGGGATGAAGAGGCCGCTTCGGGTGATGCGTCCGGGTCGGCCACCGGGGCATATTGCGCGGGGAAAGCGACCCATCGATTTGCTGCTGGCGGAGGTGCATCAACTGGCACTCATGGCACTGGCGGGGATGAAAGCGCCTCCATGAGCGGGGGATAAGTTTCAGGGATGAGTGTCGAGGGCCACCGCCGCTGGGCGGGGGGGATTTGGTGCGTCTGCTCTCTACACATGTCAAAACTCATGGAACGGCGATAAAAGAGACAGGGATGCGCGGGCGGATTTTTTCGGGCGATTGCCTTGGTTGACGCGGCGACATGGTTGACAGGAATGCGCCGGGGGGCGACCAAAGCGGCATGTATCCTCTCGTTCGCCTCGCCAAGATTTTTCTGACCAGCCCAAAGCGCACGCCGCTTGCGCCGGATGATACCGGCAGGCTCGACATGATCGTCTGGCCCTGGGATTGTGATATCTTTGCCGAGATGAATAACGGGCGGCATCTGACCCTCTACGATCTGGGCCGGTTCGATTATGGCGCGCGCTGCGGGTTGCTGCCGCTGCTCAAGACGAAGGGCTGGGGGTTGGTGGTGGCCGGATCGACCATCCGCTATCGCAAGCGCCTGCTGCCGTTCCAGAAATACCGCCTGCACACACGCCTGATCGGGCGCGATGATCGCTGGTACTATTTCGTGCAGAGGATGGAGCGAAACGGCGAGGTCTGCTCCGCCGGTCTGATCCGCACCGCCGTGACCGAGAAGGGCCGCATCCTGCCGACGCAAACGGTGGCCGAGGCGTTGGGCTATCCCGACTGGAAACCGGAGATGCCGCCGTGGGTGCAGGCATGGATCGACGCCGATGACAGCCGCCCGTGGCCACCGGAGGAATAGCTGCGACTTCCGAAGGTATCGCCTTCCCGCGCCCGCTGTGCTAACCCCGTAGGCCATCATCGAATGACGCGCCCAACCCGGCGCGAAGGGGGAATACGGCCATGTCCGACGACGGTTTCAACATGTCGCTGCGCAAATATCTCAAGCGCGTGGGCGTCACCTCGCAACAATCCATCGAGGAAGCGACCCGCAAGGCGCGCGAGGCCGGGAAGTCCGGCGAGGTCGATGCGCGGATGGTGCTGACCATCGATGGTGAGGAAATCAACGTGGTCGAGGGCAAGATCACCCTGGAGAGCGGCGAATGAGCGGCCCGACCAAGGACGATATCCTCGCCACGCTGTCGCGTATCACCGACCCGGCCAAGGGGGCCGATATCGTGTCGGCCAAGATGGTTTCGGGGCTGGTCGTCAAGAACGGTGCGGTCGGTTTCGCCCTCGAAGTCGACCCCGCACGCGGGGCCGCGCTGGAGCCGCTGCGCAAGGCCGCCGAGGATGCGGTGAAGGGGATGGAGGGCGTCACCTCCGTCACCGCCGTGCTGACCGCGCATTCGGAAACGCCGGGCAGTACGCCGCCGCCCGCCGCCGCCGCCCCGAAAGGACCGCCGCCCAATCTGGGGCTGGCCAAGGAAGGCGACAAGCCGATTCCGACCTCCAAGGATACCGGCCCCATCGACGGCATCGACCGCATCATCGCCGTCGGCTCCGGCAAGGGCGGCGTGGGCAAATCCACGGTTTCGGCCAATGTCGCGCTGGCACTGGCCGCGCAGGGCAAGAAGGTCGGCCTGCTCGATGCCGATGTCTATGGCCCCTCGCAACCCCGGATGCTCGGCGTTTCCGGTCGTCCCTCCACCCCCGATGGCAAGACGATCCTGCCGCTGCGCAATTACGGCGTGACCGTCATGTCGATGGGGTTCATGCTGGAGGATGACCAATCGGTCGTCTGGCGCGGCCCGATGCTGATGAGTGCGTTGCAGCAGATGTTGCGGCAGGTGCAATGGGGCAAGCTCGACTATCTGATCGTGGACCTGCCCCCCGGCACCGGGGACGTGCAGTTGACGCTGTCGCAAAAAACGCGCGTGGATGGCGCGGTCATCGTGTCGACCCCGCAGGATGTGGCGCTGATCGACGCCAAGAAGGCCATCGACATGTTCACGAAACTGAAAGTGCCGCTAATCGGTATGATCGAGAACATGAGCACCTATGTCTGCCCGAATTGCGATCACGAAGCGCATATCTTCGGGCATGGTGGCGCGAAGACGGAAGCGGAAAACCTAGGGATACCGTTCCTCGGTGAAGTGCCGCTCGATATCGACATTCGCACGTCGTCGGATGGTGGCACGCCCATCGTCGTGTCGAAGCCGAAAAGCCCGCAGGCCGCCCGCTTCCGCGAAATCGCGGCAAGCATCATCGACGCGACGGCGGAGGTGCCTGCGTGACCATCGGCTACGATCCCGACATGCCCGCAACCGGGGCAAAGCCGCAGTTTCCCCCCCTGCTCGACGGGGTGGAAACGCGCGCCGGGGTCGATCCATTCGATAAGGCAATCGCGGATGCCCAAAGCGGACGCGGCGATACCGGCAATCTCTACTGGTCGCCCGATGACGACACGCTGCGCGCGGCGCTGGTCTTCGAGCCGGAGGAGACGTTGGAAAATGCCCTGCCGATCCTCTTCGCCGTTGCGAATGGCCTGAACGATTGCATCGGCGCACTGGCCCCGCCGGAAGTCGGGATGCTGCATGTCTGGCCCCACGGCATCAAGATCAATGGTGCCCATGCCGGTGCCTTCCGCGTCGAGGCGGCGTCGTGGCAAGCGGATGTCGTGCCGGATTGGATCGTCGTGGGCATGACCCTCGCGCTGAGTTCGGACCACGCAAATCCCGGCGAGCGGCCCGATGTGACCGCGCTGGACGAGGAGGGATGCGGCCATATCAGCCGCGTGCGTCTGCTCGAAAGCTGGTCGCGCCATACCCTTGTCTGGATCAACCGCTGGGGCGATGATGGATTTCGCCCGATCTTCGAGGCGTGGCTGGCGCGGGCGGATGGGCGCGGAGCGGAGATCACGCTGGAAGAGTCGACCGGAACGTTTCTGGGCCTCGACGAACAAGGCGGGCTGTTGCTGAAGACCGATACCGGCCCCCGCACCATCCCGCTGTTGGATGTGCTGCGCAATGGGCGCGGCTGGCCATTGGAGGCACAATGAAACTTGCCCGCAGTATTCGGTTCGACGAGTCCGACACCAATGTCTTCGAGCGCGCGGCGGATGCGGGGGAATGGTGCGTTTCCGGTGCTTTTGCCTTCTCCGACTTCACCGAAGCGGACCTGACCGGCAAGCCGCGGCAAGCGTTTCGCAACGGTTGGCTTTCGGTCGAAGGGTTCGGGCGCTCCACCTTTGTCGCCACCGCCGAGATCGAATCATCGGAGATTGACGCGCTGACAATGGCCTTGGCCGCGCATTTCGTGCAATCCTACGGTGCCCCCAACCTCGAAGCCGCCCTGCCGGTTGCCGAGGAAGAAATACGCCACATGCTCGATCTATGCGACGATCACGCGCCGAATACGCTGCTGGTAGTCGAGCGGACGATCACCGATGATGGCATCCACGAAGCCTTCCGCACCATCAAGCCCGCAGATGCCTCGGTCGTTGACGTGTTAGGGCCAATGGCGGACCACGCCATCGAGATGAGCCAGTTAAAGCCTGAAGAATAGGCATAACCGGGCGCGGTGAGGCTTGCGTGTATAAAAATGTTAACACTATCGATAGGTGTTAATCTTTTGTTAACCATATTCACGTGATACGGGTACTTCCCTCCATAAACGGTGAAATTCTATGAAATCTCTTCGGTTCGGTATCGCTCCTTTCGCCGTCCTCACCCTGTCTGTACTCGCCGGTTGCGCGTCGATCACGCGGGGATCGACGAATGAAGTCAAATTCACTTCGAACCCCGATGGCGCGAAAGTCGCCACCTCCACGGGTCAAAGCTGCACGACCCCCTGCATGATGATCTTCGAGCGTCGTCAGGAATTTGCCGCGACCTTCAGCCTGAACGGCGCAGAGCGGGTGATCGACGTCAAAACCGATCTGGCCGCGAATGGTGCGGGGGCAATGGCGGGGAACCTGCTCGCAGGCGGCGTTATCGGTGTTGGCATCGATGCGGCAACGGGTGCGACCCTCGACCACTTCCCCGACCCGGTTCATGCCGATTTCACCGTGCCGCAAGAAGAACAGATCCAAGCACCACCCTCGACGATCTAGAGTCATTCGCGATCAAGTTGGGTCACGAAACCCGCTAAGAACTGCGTGTTTCGTGACGCTTTTTGGCTCGATTTGATCGCGATTGACCGTAACAACCACACCACCACACTGTGCAACACAAAAAAGCCCCAGCGCGATGCCGGGGCTTTTTACGTTCATGCAATGATGATCGGAACGATCAGTTCTTGTCTTTGTCGACCAGCGCGTTGCCCTTGATCCAAGGCATCATGCCGCGCAGTTTTTCACCGACCTGTTCGATCTGGTGCGCGTCATTGTTGCGACGGATCGCCTTGAAGCTGGCCTGACCGGATTTGCATTCCTGCATCCAATCGCGCACGAAACGACCGTCTTGGATGTCCTTGAGGACGGCTTTCATGCGTGCCTTCGTCTCGTCATAAGGCAGGATGCGCGGGCCGGAGACGTATTCGCCGTATTCGGCGGTGTTCGATATCGAGTAATTCATGTTCGCGATGCCGCCTTCGTAGATCAGGTCCACGATCAGCTTCACTTCATGCAGGCATTCGAAATAAGCCATTTCCGGCTCGTAACCCGCTTCGACCAGCGTTTCAAAGCCCATGCGGATCAGCTCGACCAAACCACCGCAGAGCACGGCCTGCTCGCCGAACAGATCGGTTTCGCATTCTTCCTTAAAGTCCGTTTCGATGATGCCCGAACGACCGCCGCCGATGGCCGAGCAATAGGACTTGCCGATTTCCAGCGCCTTGCCGGAAGCATCCTGATGCACGGCAACGAGGCAAGGAACGCCGCCGCCCTTCTGGAACTCACCGCGCACGGTGTGGCCGGGGCCTTTGGGGGCCATCATGATGACGTCGACGGTGGGCTTCGTCTCGATCAGGCCGAAATGCACGTTCAGGCCGTGGGCGAAGGCGATGGCTGCGCCGTCGCGTAGGTTGTCATGGATATGCGCGTAGTAGGTGTCGGCCTGAAGTTCATCGGGCATACACATCATGATCACGTCGGCCCATTTGGCCGCTTCAGCGATATCCATGACCTTGAGGCCCGCGCCCTCGGCCTTCTGCGTGCTGGGCGAGCCGGAGCGCAGGGCGACGACAAGGTTCTTCGCGCCGCTGTCATGCAGGTTGAGCGCATGGGCATGGCCCTGCGAACCGTAGCCGACGATCGCGACCTTCTTGTCTTTGATGAGATTGATGTCGCAATCGGTATCGTAGTAAACGCGCATGGAAGTCCCCTGAAAGTTAAGTTTTTCGCTTTGCAGCGTGGTTAGAGCAGCGGACCGGGGGGCGCAAGGGTGGAAATGGGGCCACGCTCGGCCTCCCACGCCCGAAGGTCATCGACCGTGTCGACATCGTTGAGAACGCCCAGCGTGGTGATGCGCCAATCATCCGGGATCGTGGCCAGCGTATCGGCCAGCGTATCGTCGCTGGACCACCGCACAGCTTGCATGAATCCGTGTGGAATGGGCTTCACCCGCTTGAGGCCAACCAGCCAGTAGCCGCCATCATCGGCGGGTCCAAAAACCGCATCGGCATGGCCCAATGCCCGGAACGCTTGTTCGATATGGGCGGGAGAAATGCCCGGAATATCGCCGCCGACGATGACGACGGGACCGGTCGGCATCGCCCGGAAAGCCCGCGCCATACGGTCGCCCAAATCGCCCCTGCCCTGCGGCCACCGGGCGAGCGATGCGGGCCAGACCCGGCTACTCAACCCTGTGATGTCCGGCGACACGGCCAGCACGGTCTGCCAGCGTGGATCACGCCCCAGCCGCCGGATCAACCGCGCCACATGTATCCGGAACCACCGCGCAGACGCGACCAGCCCGATGCCGCGTCCGAGTCGCGTCTTCACACGCCCCGGCAGCGGCTCCTTTACGAAGATGAGGAGAGTACGGGTCACGCTGCGTAATCATCGCCTTCTTTATCGAGGATCGCGCGCAACTCGCTGAGATGTTTCTTCGGTTGATCGACCGGATAATCCTCGACACCGCGCGCGACGCTCTCGGCCACCGTATCGGGCAGGAAGCGCAGGGGACGTCCGGTCATCAGCGCGGTGACATAGGTTTCCGCTGCCCGCTCGAAATGGTAGAGCCGGTCAAAGGTATCAGCCACCGTCTCGCCTATGACCATGACGCCGTGGTTGCCCATGACCATCACCTTCTTGCGCGGATCGGAAAACAATCCGGCACAGCGCTCGCCCTCCTCCTCGAAGGCCAAACCGCCGTAATCGGTGTCGATCACCACGCGATCAAAGAATACTGCCGAATTCTGGTCGATGGGCGGCAGGGACGAATCTTCGAGACACGCCAGTACGGTCGCGTATTTGGAATGAACATGCATAGCGCAGCGCGCGTGCGGCACGCGGCGGTGAAGCGCGCCGTGCAGGTACCATGTCGTCGGCTCTGGCGCGTTCGGCCCCTCGATGGTCTTGGGGTCGTTGGCATCTATCAACAGCAGTTCCGAGGCTTGCATCAGGCTGAAATGCCGATTGCAGGGATTGCACAGAAATTGGCTGCCATCTTCCGATACCGCGAGGCTGAAATGGTTCGCGACCGCCTCGTGCCAGTTATAGCGGGCGGCCCAGCGGAAGGCAGCGGCGAGGTCGCGGCGCTGCTCGGTGAAGGGTGCATTATGATCGAGATCGGCGGATGCGAGTGCGTCGAGCGCCATGTCGGCCTCCCTATTTTCTGCGATAGATGTTCGCTATTTTGTCCGGTGAAACGCCCGCAAAGTAAAGCCCCAGACACCCCCAGTTGCGCCAGCCGCGTTTCCAATAGCCCTGATGCTCGTATTTATCGGCGGCGGTCGTGACGCGCGGGCCGAGGCAGCGCAGGCGTTTGCGGCCCAGTTTTCGGGCCAGCGCAACATCCTCCATCAAGGGCAGCGCATCATAGCCCCCGACCTCGTTATAAAGACGGCGAGAGATCAACAATCCCTGATCACCATAGGGCAAAGCCGCCCAGCGCGAGCGGATATTCGCCCAGCCCTCGGTCCAGCGGGCGTAACGGCGCTCACTATCGAAACTCAGGCGGAACCAGCCCGCCTTGCCGTTATGCTTTGCGATATGAGTGGCAACGGCCTGCATCCAGTCGGGGGGCAATTCCGTATCGGCATGGAGGAATAGCAGCCAATCGCCCCGCGACGCATCCGCCCCCGCGCGCAACTGACTGCCGCGCCCCGGTTCTGCGGAAATCAGTGTTGCACCGCATTCATCGGCCACCACCGCGATTTCGTCTTCGGAGCCGCCATCGGCAAAGATGACCTCACGGACCAGACCATCCGCGACCCCCGGCACCAATGCACCCAAGGTCGGGCCGATGCTCGACACCGCGTTCAGCGTGGGGATGACGATGGACAGCGGCGCGGTCATTTCACGCGCCTCACCCGGTTACGGGTTGCCCAATGCAGGATCGCCAGCGAGACAAGCGAACAGGCGAAAAAGCCTAGCGCGATGGGCAGGGCCGTGCCGTCGTATTGCCGCGCGATGAAGGTCGCCACGATTGCCGAGACGAGGGAACTGACCGTACCAATCGCCCCCGCCGCAACGCCTGCGATGGCACCCAGCGGCTCCATCGCCATAGCGTTTAGGTTGCCGGAGACGATGCCGATGCTACCCATCGAAACCGCCAGCCAGAACATCGTGATCCATAGTGGCGGCATACCGGCGATAACCGACCACAGAGCGTAAGCGAGCGAGACGATAGCGACCGAGACGATGCCGATAGTAGATAGACGCTGCATTCCGTAACGGACTACCAGCATCGCGTTGGTCGCCGAAGCGCAGCCGATTACCAGCGCGATGGAGCTGAACGCCAATGGGAACCACTCGCCAAGGCCATAGGCTTCGCCCAAGATTTGCTGGGATGATCCGAGGAAGGCGAGAAAAGCGGAAAAAGTGAGGCTCATCACCAAGGTGCAGCCGACGGCCAGCCGGTTGCCGAGGACCATGCGCAGCGCCTCCATGATCGGCGCAAGGCGGAAAGGGCGTCGTTTTTCCGCTGGCAACGTCTCCTCCAGCCGGGTCGCCGCCCAGAACAGCACGGCAAAGGCGACGAGCGCGAGGAACCAAAAGATCCCACGCCACGGAGCGAAGGCGATGATGCCCTGCCCTAGCAGCGGCGCAAAAACGGGAACGATGATGAACACGGTCATGGTCAGCGACGTGACCCGCGCCATAGGGCGGCCCGAATAGCGGTCGCGAATGATGGCATTGGCAATGATGCGCGGCCCTGCGGCCCCGACGCCCTGCACGATGCGCCCGGCGATCAACACGGGCAAAGTCTCGGCCATCAGGCACAGCGCCGTCCCGATGATATAAATGCCAAGACCCATAAAGACGGCGAAGCGTCGTCCGAAACTGTCAGACAACGGACCATAGACGATCTGTGAGAAGGCCATGCCGAGGATGAACATGGTCACGGCAAGTTGCCGGTCGTTCGGATCATCCGCCGCCAGATCGGCACCGATATCCGCCAGAGCAGGCAGAATCACGTCGATGGACATGGCCACCATCGCAATCAGCGCCGCCATGAGCGCGACGAATTCGGCAAAGCCGATGGGCGTGCGGGTCTTGGCCGTGTCGGTCATGCGT
Organism: uncultured Neomegalonema sp.; assembly: GCA_937974055.1. Taxonomy (GTDB): domain Bacteria; phylum Pseudomonadota; class Alphaproteobacteria; order Rhodobacterales; family Rhodobacteraceae; genus JAHDDY01. The sequence goes on from CALJIU010000098.1 coordinate 9,032, forward strand.
CGCGGCCCTTTGGCACAGATGGAAAGCACCGCCCCGTATACGGGACGGCGCGGGGGCTACTTATCAATGCGTGGTCGCGGCGCCTTCGTCGGGCAGCATTGCCTCGCATTCGATTTCCACCAGAAAATCGGGATGCACCAGCGCACCAATCGCCATCATCGTGCAGGCGGGGCGGACCTCGCCGAAAATCGCGCCATGCGCTTCACCTGCCGCCGGAGCATCGTCGATATTGGTCAGGTAGATGCGGGTCATAACGATATCGCCAAGGCCAGCGCCCGCGCCTTCCAACGCTGCGGCGATGGTTTCAAAGCAGCGCGCGACCTGTGCCGCGACATCGCCCACGCCGTATGCGTTACCCTCGCCATCGGTCGCGCAGGTACCCGCAACCTTGATGACGTTACCCACGCGCACTGCACGAGAGTAGCCGTATTTTTCCTCAAGCGCGCCGCCAGTCGAGATGTTCATGCGTGTCATGGAATGATCCTTATGCCGTCATTAATGGAAATGCCGCGCCTCGATAATCCATGACGCGCAGTTTACAAGGACAATCGCGATGGCAGCGGCTCGATGAAGCCTTCCTGAAACCGAACAGGCGCACCGCGCGGCGCGCCGATGACCTCATCTTCCCACATCACACGCATCCCTCGGATGATCGTTCCCTTGGGCCAGCCGGTGACAAGTTTGCCGTCATAGGGGGTCCAACCGGGCTTCGACGCGATCCAGCCATTCATGATCGTGCGTTGTTCCTTGAGGTCGACGATGGTGAGGTCGGCGTCGTACCCAATGGCGATGCGCCCTTTGCCCGCAATGCCAAAGATGCGGTTGGGACCATGCGAGGTTAGGTCCACCAGCCGCTGCAATGTCAGGCGACCCGCGTGAACGTGGTCGAGCATGATCGGCACCAAGGTTTGCACGCCCGTCATGCCGGAGGGTGAACCGGGGTATTCGATCGCTTTTTCCTCAAGCGTATGAGGCGCATGGTCGGACCCCAGCACATCGATGACACCAGCACGCAGACCATTCCAGATCGCATCCCGGTGCAGCGCCTCGCGCACGGGCGGGTTCATCTGCATCAACGTGCCAAGCGAGTGGTATTCCTCCGCCGATAGCGTGAGGTGATGGGGCGTTGCTTCTGCGGTGATAAGGTCTTTGTTCGCGGCGAGAATCGGCAATTCATCGCCGGTGGAGATGTGCAGCACATGCACCCGCCGCCCCGTTTCCCGCGCCAGCCGGATCAGACGCTCGGTACACATCAGCGCCGCCCGCGCATCGCGCCATACGGGGTGTGAAGACGGGTCGCCCTTGCGGCGCAGATGCGCGCGTTCCTTCAAACGCGATTCTTCCTCGGAATGCACCGCCACGCGCCGCCGTCCGTTTGCTAGCACTTGCAAGACATGGCGCGTCTCATCGACCAGCAGATCGCCGGTGGACGACCCCATGAACATCTTGATGCCCGCCGATCCGGGCAACCGCTCGGCATCGGCCAGATCACGCACATTATCCGCCGTCGCACCGAACCAAAAAGCGAAGTCGCAGGCCATACCCCCGGTTGCGCGTCTGATCTTATCGGCCAGTGCGTCAGCATTTGTGGTCAGGGGATTCGTATTTGGCATCTCGAAAACGGTCGTAACCCCGCCAAGTACCGCCGCCCGCGCGCCGGAGGCGAGGTCTTCCTTGTGTTCCATTCCCGGCTCGCGGAAATGCACCTGGCTGTCGATCACGCCCGGCAGGATGGTCAATCCGGTAGCATCGATGGTCTTTGCTGCATCGCGTAGGCTGAGGTCGCCGATATCCACGATTTTACCATCTCGCACTCCTATATCGGCGAGACCAATACCATCATGATTGACGACGGTGCCGTTTCGGACGATCAAATCGAGTACGGTGGACATGGGTTCGCCTCCTGACCAACAAGGTTAATGCTGTTTATACGGGACGAACCATAATGGCGAGTGACCACGAACGATATTTACAACGATTGATAGATCGAAGCATCGTTACACTTGGTGGCGATCCGGCGGAGCAACTCGATTTCCTCCAGTCGCTCGTCACTAATGACGTAAGCCGGGCTGCGCCCGATACGCTGATTTATGCAGCTTTATTGACGCCACAGGGCAAGTATCTCAGCGATTTTCTGGTTTGGCGCGACGCGAAAGGCAATTTCAGACTCGATGTCGCCAGATCTCAGGCAACCGATCTGGTCAAGCGTTTGACGATGTATCGCCTGCGTCGCCCGATCAAAATTACCCATGCCGAGCATCCCGTCACGGTTGTTTGGGGGAACGATCCGTCTGCGGGCCTGCGCGATCCTCGCCACCCCAATCTGGGTTGGCGTCTTTATGACGATGACACCGTGGAAGGCGCGGCGGGCGATTATGATCTACACCGTCTGTCTCTCGCTGTGCCCGAAAGTGGCATCGATCTCGTTGTGAACGATACCTATGTCCTCGAAGCAGGATTTGAGGGGTTGGCGGGCGTCGATTTTCGCAAGGGCTGTTATGTGGGACAAGAGATCGTCGCGCGTATGAAGCACAAGACTGACCTGCGCAAAGGTCTTGTGCGCGTAACTGTCGACGGCTCGGCCCCACCATCCGAACCACTGCTGACGACTGACGGCAAAGCCGCCGGTACGCTTCACTCGAATCGCGATGGAATAGGCTTGGCCCATCTGCGTTTTGACCGATCAGTAGGGATTTTGAGTGATTCCGAGGGGAAGGTGTTTGTGGAAGCAACTCAAAATAGTAGAAATACAGAGTAATATATAATTTTAAGATATTTCATATCGATCTATCATTATTCAATGAACATGTTATAGTGTAAATTAATTTTAGAAAAACGCCAATTACTTATCTTTCTCCTATCGGAAAAACACGCCACAAGGCGTATCCACTGGAATAGGGGCACTAGAATGACATCGATACTACAGAAAATGAAGTCGTTTAATGAGTCGGAGACTGGTTCAACGGCAATCATGTTTGGTCTTCTATTCACAACAGTAATGGGTGCAGTCGGCTTCGCCGTCGATTACGAACGCGCACAAAACGAGAGGAAGATCGTTCAGAAACACTTGGACGCGACCCTCATCCACCTTGGCCGTGGCGACCAGAAAAGCACACCGCAGGAGCCAGGCACCAAATACCTGCTCGACTCTTTGGCAGAGGCGAAGATCGACACGGAAAATCTCGTACCAACCTTCACTTACGACGCAGTCGAAGGGTCGGTCACGGGGCGGGTCAACATCACCCCCCGCACCATCATCAGCGGCGGCATTATGCCGAGCATCAACATGGAAGTCGTCTCGAAAGCAAATCCAAAAGTCGTCGGTAAGGTTGAGATCGCACTGGTTCTGGACAATAGCGGCTCGATGAACTTCGGTATCGACAATGACGCGCCAACCTATGTTTCGAAACCGAACCGCCGCGCCGATTCGCTGCAATCTGCGGTTGATGGCATGTTCGACGTGATCTACTCCAACCCGCTCGTCACACCCGCCGTTTCGGTCATTCCCTACGCCTCATCGGTCGATATCACCGATGTGTTCGTGAACAACCCCATCAGCAACTTCAAAGCCGCCAATAACTGGACGATGCAGGGACTGGGAATTGACAACCTGCAAAAAGAGGACGTCACCTATCAAGACCATTCGCAAGGCAAGGGTGTTTGGGCGACGGAACGCTTCTCGCACAAGCGCAGCAACGGTTCCTACGCCGTGAACCTGAGCGGTGCCAGCAGTCGTGCAATTCCCGTCTTGTCTCAGGGAGAAATGCAGACGTGGTGCCACAGTAATTACATCTGGTACTATGGCAAGCAATGCATCGACGTTGCAAAAGGACCAGATAATCGCTGGTATATCGGTGGATACTTCAATCCGAAGAATGGTATCCTCGCGATGACGGACGACGCGCAGACCGTTCGTGACTACGTTTCCAGCTTCGAGCCAGTCGGTGCGACTGCTGGCCATCTGGGCGCTGCTTGGGGTCTCTACACACTGGTACCATGGTGGAACGGCCTGCTTGACCATGAAGCCGGCAAGCCGCAGGCATTCGCGGAAACGACGGAAAAATACCTCGTCATCATGACGGATGGTGAGTTCAACTCGACCCACGATTCCAGCATGTCCGGTGACGATGTCTTCGCCTACTTCACGTCGATCTGCGCCGTAGCCCGTTCCAAGGATATTACGGTATTCACCGTCGGCCTGAAAGTGACGGCAGACACCAAGACCGATTTGAGCCTGCGTGAATGTGCTGGCGAAACCGGGCGCTACTTCTCAGTTCAAGACCACGAAAGCCTTGGAAGTGCTTTCGTCAAAATCGGTCGCGAAACGGGTGGTCTGCGTATTTCTTCCTAATCCTGTACGAAGCTGACTGATAATATCAGGATAGAGGTCGCCTTTAGGCGGCCTCTTTTTTTATTGTATTTCGCAAACACAACGCAATAAAATATTTATGAATACATTGCACTTCATCGGTCATCAACGTTTTGACGATAATTTTATAAAAATCAGAATTTTTTTTATGAGGTTGCTGCGATGATTATTAGAAAGATGCTGCGCGATCAGAATGGCTCTGTCGGCATGATGACCGGGTTGATGATGGTCGTCTTGGTTCCAAGCGTCATGGCGGCAGTCGACTTGACGAATGTCACCGCAACTAAGGAAAAAGTACAAAACCGGTTGGATAGCGCGGTTATTGCCGCTGCCCAATTCGAGGATCTCGTCGACGCCAACGATTCAGGCGAGATGCAGAAGCGCGGCGAGGCGTTCTTGATGAATGCGCTGCGTGGCGCAGGCATCGACGTAACGAATGCCAGCGCGACTTTCACCTTCGACGAGCAAGCGAATGTGCTCAATGCGACGGTAGAGTTCGATGCCCCCAGCTTGTTCGTCGGCGATGTGCTGATGATGGGACGGGTCAATGTCGTCTCTTCTATCGTCCCGAAAGAGCCGGTCGAACTGGAGATCGCCCTGTCGCTCGACGTTAGCGGATCAATGGGATGGAGCCTGACCTCGGACACGCCCGCAGCGGTTGGCCAGCGCCGCATCGACGTTTTGAATCAAGGTGTTGCAAGCCTGATCAATGTGATCGAAGAGAAGCCGCTCGTGGAGGCGAGGATTTCGGTGGTGCCCTATTCCTCTTCCGTCAATCTCAGCTCCATCAATGCCATGGATAGTGGTGGGGCAAGTACGGCAGCCAGTGGTACCGTTGTCGGGAATACCGATTGGGCCGTCGAGAATGTCGAGTCTACGGGTACCGGGGAATTGAAAATCGACTCTATCAAATCCGGTAGAGGCAAGGGCAAGACCGTCAAAACTGCGAATATCGGTCAACCCCAAACCTCGGTTCTTCCGCTCACGGAAGCAGAGGATGTTGCATCCTTCGTCAGGAAAATCGTTCCGGCAGGTGCGACCGCAGGGCATATCGGTGCCGAATGGGCGCTGTATTCCCTGTTGCCCGATTGGCAGGATACCTGGAACCATGAAGAACCACCCGCCGAATTCGACGACAAGGCGCGTAAGGTCATGCTGATCATGACCGATGGCGATTTCACGATTACCCACACGCCGGGTATGACCATTGAGGATGCCTACGCAGTCTTTCAGGATATCTGCAAACAAGCACGCGATGCGGGAATCGCGGTCTACGCCGTCGGCCTGCGCTCAAGCGCCAAGACAGACGCCGAACTGTCCCGATGCACAGGCGCGACTGACAAATATTTTCCGGTCGATGATGCCGCCGGGCTGGTGACGGCATTCGAGAAGATCGGCAACGAGGCGACGAAACTGCGCATTTCGCAGTGATGCCTATCGTCGCTTGTCGCCATAACCGACCTTCGCCCCATCTCATCGTGCATGACCGATGAATTACTGACAGCCGAGGCGGTGGAAACCGTATACCGCCGCCTCGCCGAAACGATGCCGGGCCGTACACCGGGGGCGAAGGGACCGAAGGGCCAGCCCGATGCCTTCCGGTCCTGCGTGTCCTGCATGTTATCGGCTCAAAGCCGAGACGCGAATACCGCCGCCGCCGCGCGCGGCCTGTTCGCACTGGCGACGACACCGCAGGGCATTCTCGATCTGGATGACGACGCCATCGCCGCCGCCATCAAGCCTTGTGGCCTGTACAACATGAAAACCCGCAACCTACGCAAGTTCTGCACGGCATTGCTTGAGGAGCATGACGGGGTCGTCCCGAATACTCGCAAAGGGTTGATGAGCCTGCCGGGGATTGGGCGTAAATGTGCGGATATCGTCCTCAGCTTCACCTTCGGCGAAGACGTGATTGCAGTGGATACGCATGTCCACCGCGTCTGCAACCGTCTCGGTCTCGCACGCGGCAAGACGGAGGCGAAGACGGCGCAATCGCTCGAAGACCGAACCCCGGATTGGGCGCTGCATGAGGGCCATTTCTGGTTGCTGCAATTCGGCAAGCAGGTCTGCAATGCCCGCTCGCCCAAATGCGACCGCTGTCCGGTCAGCGATCTTTGTCTTTGGTATGCACGGGATGGGAAAGTGTGAGAGTGGATAATACCGATGACGGCGATCAATGACCGCTCTGTTCCGGGCGCAGACCCGGAACCCTTATTGGCGGAGCGCGGCTCTGCGAGGCTCCGGGTCTTCGCCCGGAGCAGAGTGAAAAGTGAAAAGGGTCAGCGATCCGGTAGATCGATCCCAAGCCTGTCCCACATCGCATCGACCTTTTCGACCGTCTGGTCGTCCATCTCCAGCTTGCGACCCCATTCGCGATCCGTCTCGCCCGGCATCTTATCGGTGGCGTCCAAACCGATCTTGGAGCCTAGACCACTGACGGGGCTGGCGAAATCGAGG
>CALJIU010000099.1 GCA_937974055.1 uncultured Neomegalonema sp.
GACATGAAGGAAGCGGGGGCGTTCGATCCCGTAAGCGTCGCCTGAACCATCACGACGACAACCACTCCATCAGCCGTTTCAGCCCCATATACGGCAGATAGATCCAAATGAGAAACATCATCCCGAAGCTGAGTATCGGCAGCAGGATCATGGGGAACTGCCAGACCACGAAGAAGCAGAACAGCACTTTTGCGGCCCGCGCGATCTTTTGTTCGCGGGTCGAGGCGTTCTTGCGCTCTCCGATACCGACCAACTGCTCCAGCGCCTCGTTCGGCTCACGATTCACGACCGCCCGCCCGATTTGTTCGTAGAGCGCGGAGGCGGGACCGGCGGGTTCAGCGATGGGGGCCGTCCGCCGCGCGCCGCATGTGACGCACGCCATCGCATCCCTGTTCATGGCATTGCCGCAATAATCGCAGTTCATGGCGGATTATTCCTTTCCGACGATATCGGTAACACTCATCTTCTACGTATCCCCCGATCCGGGCTTTATTCCCAGTCGACAAAAACAAAGGCCGGTACGAGCAGCAATAACAGCGGTGGATAGAAAAGGCAGACGAGCACAGCCAAGATCAGATTCGTAACCGCCCGGAATTTCGATGCCTCAATCTCGTCCTCATCGATGTCCACTTCGTACCGCTTGCGCATGGTCCGGCGAACACCCACCGCGATCATCAGCTCCTTCATATTTCCGAAGCCGACGGTCCGGCTGCCTTCCGCTTTGACCTGTTCTACAGTCTTTGGCGCACCGCAGCCGGGGCAGGATAGACACGCCGCCGTAAAGGCTCCGCCGCAATGGGTGCAAGCCGTCGCATCCTGCCCAGAACGCGCAAGGGGCGCGAGAGACTCGCTTTTCTTTTGAATATCGACAGTCTTACAAAGCCGTCTGAAAGGACGCTTCGTATCCAGCACCACCGTATCTGCGCTCTTGGTAATACCGCAGCCGGAGCAGCGCTCCCTCTCCGTCGCATAAGGCTTGTCGCAGAACCGGCACTTCATCGTATCATCCCCCACGCGATTTTACGGGATCATTCTGAAACAAGCGTAAAGCGCGACAACGCTGACCCCACGTCCCGATTGACCGCCCCGCCCCGCTTCCTGCATAACGCGCCGCAAATTCAGCACTCTCATGCGCAAGGGACCGGATACATGGCCGAGGCAATCGAACGGGAATCGATGGAATATGACGTCGTGGTCGTGGGGGCCGGTCCGGCGGGCCTGTCCACCGCCATCCGGCTCAAGCAAGTGAACCCCGATCTTTCGGTCGTCGTGCTGGAGAAAGGGTCGGAAGTTGGCGCGCATATCCTGTCGGGTGCGGTGCTCGACCCCGTGGGCCTCGACGCGCTGATACCCGACTGGAAGGAAAAGGGCGCGCCGCTCGATGTGCCGGTCACCGACGACAAGTTCGTCGTGCTGGGCGAGGATGGCTCCATGCGCCTGCCCAACGCGCTGATGCCGCCGCTGATGAACAACCACGGCAACTACATCGTCTCGATGGGCAATGTCTGCCGCTGGATGGCCGAGCAGGCCGAGGCGCTGGAGGTGGAGGTCTTCCCCGGTTTCGCGGCCTCCGAACTGGTCATGGAGGGCGATGTCATCAAGGGCGTGATCGCAGGCGAATTCGGTCGCGATGCGGAGGGCAATCCGGGGCCGGACTACGAACCGGGCATGGAACTGCGCGGCAAATACGTCGTGATTGCGGAGGGCGTGCGCGGGTCGCTGGCCAAGCAGATCATCTCGAAATACGAACTCGACAAGGATAGCGAGCCGCAGAAATACGGCCTTGGCATGAAAGAGCTGTGGGAGGTCAAGCCGGAGAAGCACAAGGAAGGCTCGGTCCTGCATACGATGGGCTGGCCTTTGGGCGGTGAAGCGGGGGGTGGTAGCTTTATCTATCACCTTGATAACAATCAGGTCTATGTAGGCTTCGTCGTCCATCTGAACTACAAGAACCCGCATCTCTTCCCCTATATGGAGTTTCAGCGGTTCAAGCATCATCCGATGATCGCCGACCTGCTGGAAGGCGGCAAGCGCATCGCCTATGGCGCGCGGGCCATCTCGGAGGGTGGGTGGCAGTCGCGGCCCAAGATGAGCTTTCCCGGCGGGTTGATCGTCGGGTGTTCGGCGGGCCTAGTGAACGTGCCGCGCATCAAGGGCAACCACAATGCGATGCTGTCCGGCAAGCTGGCGGCGGAGCAGATTGCGGAGGCACTGGCGGCGGGTCGCTCCTCGGATGACTTGATCGAATTCGAGGGGACGATTCAGGACAGCGCCATCAAGGACGATCTCTACCCCGTGCGCAACGTCAAGCCGATGTGGTCGAAGCTGGGCATGATGGGCAGTCTGGCGCTGGGCGGGCTGGACATGCAGTTGCAGAACCGTCTTGGGTCATGGGCCAGCCTGTTCGGCACGTTCAAGCATGGCGGCACGGATGCGGAGATGACCGGCAAGGCGAAGGATCACAAGGAGATCGTGTATCCGAAACCCGATGGCGTTCTCAGCTTCGACCGCCTGACCAATGTGGCCTACAGCTTCACGAACCACGAGGAAGGTCAGAAGCCGCATCTGCACCTCAAGGATGCCAGCGTGCCGGTGGATATCAACCTCGCCACCTATGACGGGCCGTCGGCTCGTTACTGTCCAGCGGGGGTATATGAATTCGTCAAGGATGACGAAGGTAAGGACAAGTTCCAGATCAACTATCAGAACTGCGTCCACTGCAAGACCTGCGATATCAAAGACCCGTCGCAGAACATCGTCTGGACCACGCCGCAGGGGGGCGAGGGGCCGAACTATCCGAATATGTGAGGTTATACTAATGGCGGCGATCAATGACCGCTCTGTTCCGGGCGCAGACCCGGAACCCCGATAGGCAAAGCGCGCTTCTGCGAGGCTCCGGGTCTTCGCCCGGAGCAGAGTGGAAAAGTGAAAACGGTCAGCGATTTCCGCCATCAGTATTAGAGCGATTTGCGATCAACCTGAGCCATGTTGCGCGCCAAGAGTTGCGCGAAACATGGCGCTTGGTGATTCAGGATAATCGCAATTCGCTTTAGAGTCATTCGCGATCAAGTTGGGTCACGAAACCCGCCAAGAACTGCGTGTTTCGTGACGCTTTTTGGCTCAACCTGATCGCGATTGACTGTAATCAGAGATCGGCGAGCGTGATCGTCGTCGTGCCTTCGACCGGCATGGCGACGGCCTCGCCGAATCCGCTCTGCGTCTTCGTGCCATAGCCCTCCACTCCGGGCTGCGTGAAGCGGTGCAGGATTTCGGCATTCAGGTCGATGACCCAGTAATGCGCGACCCCGTGCTCGGCGTAGAGCTTGGCCTTCTTGCCTAGATCGTTACGCAGCGTCGTATCCGAAATCTCGATGACCAGAAGTAGATCCGGACCACGGACATCCGGTCCCTCCATTGACACCGGAAAGATACAGATATCCGGCTCAAGCACATTTCGCTCGGACAGATAGAGACTCGGCGCAGGAGAAACGGCCAATTCGTCAGGCATCGCCAACACGAGTTTCTTCATCAATGCATGGACCATACGGATATGCGGTCCT
>CALJIU010000100.1 GCA_937974055.1 uncultured Neomegalonema sp.
ACCGAGGCAGATCGCGCCACCTGCACCGCCCTGCGCGGCGAATTCCCCGAAGCCCTGTTCGTCGGCCAGACCTACGATTACTGGCACCTGTCCGGTCCCTTGGGTCGCCTCGTCACGCTCGAATATTCCGACGGCGAATTCGCTGCATCCGAAGGCGTTTGGGTCGACCCCTATCTGATCCGCTCGGAGAATGCGGGCGCATGACGGACGGGTTCCAACAGGGCGCAGCGCGTCTCGCCTCCATTAACTGCACTTCCTGCGGCTCGCCCCTGCCTGCCTTGGCCGGTCACCGTGCCAAATCCCTCATCTGCAACTATTGCGGCGCGGTCATGGACCGCCATGACGAGTACCGCCTCCTCGCCCAATACCGCGACATGCAGCGCCCCGAAGGCCCGTTCCAGATTGGCATGAGCGGCGACCTCTTCGGTATCGAGCATATGATCGTCGGCATCGTCGGCATCCGCGCCGTCATCGAGGGGCAGGGCTACGGCTGGACCAATTACCAGCTTTACAGCCCCACCCACGGCTATAGCTGGATGACATGGTCCGACGGCCACCTCACCCATTCGCGTAAGACCCGCGACCTGCCGGAGACGGGCGGAAACTTCGCCTATAAGGCTCCTCTCGCGGCGGCAGGGCGGGTCTTCAAGATGTTCGAGGAATACGTCGCCCGCGTCACCTATCTCGAAGGCGAATTGACGTGGGTGCCCGAACTCGGCGACGCCACCCGCGTGATCGAGGCCATCGATCCGCCCTACGGTTACGCCGTGGCGCTGGGCGGAACCGAAACGGAATTCGAGTTTTCGACCTATCTCGACCGCGCCGAGACGCTCGCGGCCTTTGGCGTTGATGACCAAATGCCCCGCGCCTACAATGTGCACCCGATCCAGCCCTTCATCCCCGGCACGCTTCACACCGCCTTAGCCAAGGTCGGCAAGATCTTCGCCCCCCTCGCCGTCGTCATCGCCCTCGTGGTCCTGACAATGGGGCAGGGGCAGAAGATCACCGAAACCACGATCCAAGACCCCTTCGCCGGGGGCGCGGTCACCTTCCCGCTACAAAACACCGCCCGCCTCGCCGAAATCCGCATCACCGCGAATGTCTATAATTCGTGGAGCTGGTACGACATGGAGCTGACGCATGTGGATACTGACGAGACAGTGGCCGAATTCGATGGCGGCGTCGAATACTATGCGGGCCGGGACAGCGACGGCGCATGGACCGAAGGTTCGCAAAGCACCAGTTTCCGCTTTCGCCCCCCTGTCGCGGGCGCATACCGGCTGAACGTTACGGCAGGCGACCCCCAATCCGCCCGCGTTCCCCTGCGGGTCGAGGTGCGCGAAAACGTGATGGTTACGCGCTATCTCTTCATGCTCGCCGGGTTCGCCCTGCTCATGTGGGCCTCGCTCTGGTGGCGTCGCGCGGCATTCGAGGGCAAACGCTGGGGCAGTGATGAGGATGACGATTGATGACCAGAATCGTATTCGTCGTCTTCGCCCTCGCGACCGGCGCGGCCACCTATGCGGGGGTCTACGGTATCGGTGCAGAAGACGAACAGATCGCCAAATCCATCCGGTCCGGCAGCAGCGGGCGGGTGGGCTATATTGGCGGTGTCAAATGACCCGTATCTATAGCATCCTGAAAGACATACGGATCACGCATCCCCGGACAACGATCCGGGGTCTCGCCATGCAATGCATCGTTGCGCGAGGCCCCGGCGCAAAGCCGGGGATGCAGTGTCTATGATGCCGGTCCGCATAAAATTCAGGATGATCTAGCGGGCGTAGGAAAGGAAGACGAATGGATATTCTTGTGGGCATAAACGGGGCGGAGGTCATCGCGACGATCTTCTACGCCTTTCTTGGGCTGGTTCTGATGATCGTCAGTTATGTCATCATCGACGCGCTCACCCCCTTCTCGCTGCACGAGGAACTGTCGGGCAAGGCAAACACGGCGGTCGCCATTGTGATGGGGTCGGTGATGATCTCCCTCGCGATCCTGATCGCGAACGTCATCAACAGTTGACCGAGGCCAAAGCCCCCGTCCCGAACGGGCGCGGCACCGATATCGCCCTTTTGGCCGCAACCTTCGTGCTGGCCATCTGCGGTCTGGTCTACGAGTTGATCGCCGGGGCGGCGTCCAGCTATCTGCTCGGCGACAGCGTCTATCACTTCTCCCTCGTCATCGGCCTCTTTATGACGGCGATGGGCATCGGCGCGTATCTCTCTCGCCATATCATCCAGCCGGAGCGCGCCTTTGTCGCCGCGCAAATCGGGCTGGGGGTTGTGGGCGGGTTTTCCGCCATGATCCTGTTTGCCGCCTTCGCGCTGATCGAAAATTACCAACCCTTCCTTTTCCTCGTCTGCGGTGTGGTCGGCACGCTGGTCGGGCTGGAAATCCCCCTCGTCATCCGCATCCTCGAAGGCCGCAAGGCGCTGAAGATCACGCTCTCGAACGTTCTGACCGTCGATTACGTCGGTGCATTGGCCGCCGCGCTGCTCTTCCCCCTCGTTCTTATCCCGCAGCTTGGCCTGATGGGCGCAGGTTTCGCGCTCGGTGCCCTCAACCTCGCCGTCGCCGCGATGGGCCTGTGGCTGTTCCGCGAGCATTGCGGCACCGGCCTGCGCCTCGCCCTCGCCGCCGCCATCCTCGCGGTCGCCGCCGGTACGTTCTGGAGCGAGCGCGCATTGGGCGGGATGGAGCGCCGCCTTTATGAAAACGAGATCGTGCTCGCGCAGGACACACCGTATCAGCGCGTCGTCGTCGCCCGCGACGGTCCCCGCATCCAGCTATTCCTGAACGGCTCGATCCAGTTCGACACCCTCGACGAACACCGCTACCACGAATCCCTCGTCCACCCCGCCATGACCCACGCCCCCCGCATTGCCGAGGTGGTGATCTTCGGCGGCGGCGACGGCATGGCGGTGCGCGAAGTGCTGCGCTATCCGGGTGTGCAGCGCGTGACGCTGGTGGATATCGACGCCGCCGTCACCGACTTGTTCCGCGACCACCCTCTGCTCGCCCCCCTCAATGACCGCGCCCTCGCAGACCCGCGCGTGCGCATCGTCAATGCTGATGCGTGGGAATTTCTCAAGGACGAGACGACCCTGTTCGACGTCGCCATCCTAGACCTGCCCGATCCTAAAGATCTGGCAGTGGCCAAGCTCTATAGCCGCGCTTTCTACGCCGCCCTGACCCGGCGCATGGCGGCGGGCGGTGTGATGGTGACGCAGGCGACCTCGCCCCTCTACGCCCGCAAGACCTATTGGACCATCGCCGCCACCATCGCCGCGACCCGCGCCCCCTTCGCCACTGACGACACCCTGCGCACCCGCCCGTATCACAGCTACATCCCCAGCTTTGGCGAATGGGGTTTCGTCATGGCTGGGGCTCGCCTGCCCGCCGTCCCTTTGCGTGCTCTGCCGGACGGCCTGCGCTATCTAGATGGCGAGACATGGCAGGCGATGACCCGCTTCGCCCCGGATATGGCCCGCCTCGACCTGCCCCCCGCCACCCTGTTCGACCAGCCCTTGCCTCGATTGTACGAAGAAGGTTGGGGCGAGTGGTTTCAGTGATCGCACGTCATGCTGCGGTGGCAAAAGCCTGCGCCTTTGCCCGCCGCAGATCGGCCACCAGCGACGCCCGCAGCGCATCGGCCTCCGCCGCCCCGGTCTGACGCAGGATCGCCGCCGGGTGCACCGTCGCGATACCGGGTCGCCCGTCGAAGCAGTCGAATCCGCTCTCCCGCGCTTCACTCACCGGAATAGCCCGCCCCGCCAGCGCACGGATCGCCGTCGCCCCCATCGCCAGCGTCATGCGCGGTTTGATCAGCTTTCTCTCCGCCTTCAACCACCATCGGCAATGGTCGATATGGCTGACCTTCGGCGACTGGTGAATGCGCTTCTTGCCCTTTGGCGTGAAGCGGAAATGCTTCACCGCATTGGTCACGTACACAGCATCCCGCGCCAGCCCGGCCTCTTCCAGCGCCTCGTCGAATAACTGCCCCGCCGGACCCACGAAGGGCCGCCCCGCGATATCCTCCAGATCACCCGGCTGTTCCCCAACCACCATCAGCGGCGCATCCAGCGGCCCCTCGCCGAACACCGTCTGGGTCGCGTGACAGGCATGGTCGCATAGGGCACAGGCGCTTGCCTTGCGCCGCATCTCCGCCAGCGCATCGCCGGGGGCGAGGTCCGGCTCGGCAAAGGCGTAATCCGCCAGCCGCTTCGGTGCGGTCGGCGCTGCCTCCACCATCCCCGCCGTCGACTTCTGCGCGCTGGCGATCAGGGGCGCGATCAGATCGGCTTCGGGCAGGTTCTTCCAGTATTTCTTCGGCATCTCCGACGTCATCGCCTTCACCTTCAGGCGCGCGGGATTGAAGATTGCCGCGAAATACGTCCGCCACAGATCTTCCAACGCATCGCCATCCGGCGCATCCTCGCGCGCCGCCCCCGGCCCGAACCGCAGCGTCTTGCGGTCCCAATGTGCCGAGCAATAGGGTGTCAGGATCGACCACGTCATATTGGTGAAGCGCCGCACGAAGAACGGCGCGTTTTCCTCCACGATGCGATGCTCCGGCTCGAACCACGCGATAAAGGTATCGTCCTCGTCCTTCACCGCCCGAAACCGCACGAAGGCCCGCATCTTGTGCCGGTCGCGGCTGACCGATTTCACCAGCGCATTCAGCCGGATAACGTCGTCATCGACCGTATTCGACAATAACTGCCCGTTCTCCTGCATCCGGTAGATCAGGCGATAGAGCAACCCGAACCGCCCCTCGTCCCGGTGACACAGGGCCAGCTTCGCATCGGCCAGAAATTGTTTCGATACCCTCGGCTTATAGCCCGCATCGCGGGGTGGGGCCGGGGCGTCGAGTATCGAGAACAGGCTGTCCTGAGCCTCGCCCACTTGCCACGTCACGTCCTCCGGCGCGACCCCATCGCAAAGCAACGCCCGCGCATGCCCGCGCCATCCCTCGAAATCCGTCTCCGAATCCAGCCGCGCGACCCGCATTACAGCGCAAGCGCCAATTGCTGTGGTTTCGGTGCGAGGTCAGCGCGCAGCCCCGCCCGATCCAGCAGAGTTGCCGGTTGCCAATCCGATGCCTCGATAAAGGGTCTTATCTTGCGGATATTCCGACATAGCTTGCCGATATCCTCCAGCCGCAGCCGCGCATGGCGGCGCGCCGACAGGATTTTTGCGACAGATTTCTCCCCCAACCCCGGAATCTTGAGCAATTGCTCCTTCGCCGCCCGATTCACGTCCACCGGAAAAACATCACGCCGCTTCAGCGCCCAAGACAGCTTCGGGTCGATATCCAGTGGCAGCATTCCGCCCTCCATCGCCGTATCCAGATCGTCCAGGTCGAACCCGTAGAACCGCCACAGCCAATCCGCCTGATACACCCGATGCTCGCGCATTAGCGGCGGACGTTCGGGTGGCAAATCCTTCGATGCATCGGGAATGGGGCTGAACGCCGAGTAATACACCCGCTTCAGCTTGTACGACCCGTAGAGGTCGGCGCTCGACCGGATCACCTGCGCATCCGACGACCCATCCGCGCCGAGAATCATTTGCGTTGATTGTCCGGCGGGGGCGAATTTCGGTGCGGTTCGTATCGTGCGCCGCTCCTCCTTCCACCCATCGATCTGGGCCCGCGTTGTCGCCATCGCCGACCGGATGCGCTTTTCGTCCTTCTCCGGCGCAAAGCGGTCCAGCCCCGCCTTGGTCGGCAGTTCCACGTTAATCGACACCCGATCCGCCAGCATCCCCGCCTCGCGCAGCAGGTCCGGGTCCGCATCTGGGATGGTCTTGAGGTGGATATACCCCCGAAAATCCTCGCGATGGCGCAGGATGCGGGCAACCTCGACCAATTGCTCCATCGTGTAATCGGGCGAGCGTATGATCCCCGACGACAGGAACAACCCTTCGATGTAATTGCGCTTGTAGAAATCGATGGTCAGCGTCGCCAGTTCGTCCGGCGTGAACCGTGCCCGCTGCACGTTCGAGCTGATCCTGTTCACGCAGAACCGACAATCGAACATGCAGTAATTCGTCATAAGCACCTTTAGCAGAGAGATGCAGCGCCCATCGGGTGCATAGGCGTGACAGATGCCCATCCCCTCGGACGAGCCGACGCCTTTGCCCCCCCGCGAATCGCGGTTGGTCGATCCGCTCGATGAGCAGGAGGCGTCGTATTTGGCGGCATCGGCAAGGATGCGCAATTTATCAAGGCGGGTCAGGGCAGGCATAGCTCTTCCATCGTTTGAACGAAGAAAGAACATAGGTGGACAGAAAAAGTCAAGCGATCCTGGTGTCGCGTCGACCGATCACTTTTGCGACGCCACCGTCCGCGTTACCTCACGCGCTTCCAGCCGCACGTCGTCGAACAGGTCATCGCCATTCAGCCACCGCGCCATCGCATCCGGCTCCCGCCAGATCGTCGCCAAAGCCCCGGCCAGTTCGACCGGATACACCTTCAACCCGCGCGGGCGAAGCGCCGAGACATACGCCGAGATATACGCTTTCGTATTCTCGAAGAACACCGCCATCGTCGGCGCAGGCACGGTCGCATCCCGTGTTTCGTAGGCCCGCTTGCAATCGGACAGCGACCCCGAATGCATCGCCCGACAGACGAGGGGCCGCGCCGTGTGCAGACCACAAAACCAGTCACCTTCCCGCAAGAATGGGCATGCTTGTCGCCCGATATACCGCTGCGCCCCGTCCATGCCCGCCGTCCGCTCGGCATAGGCGATGACGCGGGCTTTCAATGCATCACGCGCTTCTGGCTCGAAGGCCGTCTCGATATGTCGCGCGATGAAGAACGCTTCAGGCGGCGATACGCTCACGAGCGTATGGCAACAAAACCCGCATCCCGCCGCACAGGCCGACTCGAACCCGTTCGTCGCTTTCGTGACCGCCAGCGCATCATCGAGAAAAACATCGGTTCGTTGCAGGATCAGATCGACGGCGTTCAGCAGCGTTTCACCACTCAACCCTTCCTCGTCGAAATATCGTGCGAGCATCCGGGTCGCGCCCTCTGGCGTCGGAACGATCAAATTGTCATGTGCCGTCATGGGGGCATCTCTCCCATAGCGATTGTTTGCGTTTTGCGTATGCTGCAAACCACAGGTTCGCCCCCAATTTCAAGACCCCCCGGACGTGTCGTCGCAGGGCGTGATTGGCCTTAAATGCGGTGCTGACTGGCACTATACTATGTCGTATAAAACCGCTTAAGTTGCACCGTCTTTCAATAATGATAATTTAAGTCTCGATTTTCGGGATTTTCTGCGCTAACGAAGAATCAAAGATCGACGCGACTGCGGATTTGCGTCTTGTAATCAATCCAGCGCGCCCACCTTGGGTGCCATAGAGGGGTAAAACCGATGAAAATGACGACTGAAGAGGCATTTGTAAAAGTCCTCCAAATGCACGGGATCGAACATGCGTTTGGGATCATCGGTTCGGCCATGATGCCGATTTCCGACCTGTTCCCCGCCGCTGGGGTTAAGTTCTGGGACTGCGCACACGAAACAAATGCCGGCATGATCGCAGATGGTTACACCCGCTCGACTGGCAAGATGGCGATGGCTATCGCCCAGAACGGTCCCGGAATCACCAACTTCGTGACGCCGATCAAGACCGCCTATTGGAACCACACCCCGATGCTGCTGGTTACGCCTCAGGCGGCCAACAAGACCATCGGTCAGGGTGGTTTCCAAGAAATTGAGCAGATGAAGCTGTTCGAAGATATGGTCTGCTATCAGGAAGAAGTCCGCGACCCATCGCGCATGGCCGAAGTTTTGAACCGCGTGATCGAGAAAGCATGGCGTGGTTGTGCCCCGGCTCAGATCAACATCCCGCGCGATTATTGGACGCAGGTTATCGACATCGAGCTGCCCCAGATCGTGCGCCTTGAGCGCCCGCGCGGTGGCGAGCAGGCGATTGCCGACGCGGCCAAGCTGCTGTCGAACGCGAAATTCCCGATGATCCTGAACGGTGCGGGCGTTGTCATCGGTGGGGCCATCGACGCCTCCAAAGACCTCGCCGAAAAGCTGGACGCGCCGGTTGCGTGCAACTACCAGCACAACGACGCCTTCCCCGGCTCGCACCCGCTATCGGTTGGTCCACTGGGCTATAACGGCTCCAAAGCGGCAATGGAACTCGTCGCGAAAGCCGACGTGATCCTCGCGCTCGGAACGCGCCTCAACCCGTTCTCGACACTTCCGGGCTATGGCATCGACTACTGGCCCAAGGATGCGAAGATCATTCAGGTCGACATCAACTCCGACCGTATCGGCCTGACGAAGAAGGTCGCCGTAGGCATTCAGGGTGATGCAAAGGCCGTGGCCGAACAGATCCTCGAAAAACTCGCCCCGACCGCTGGTGATGCGGGCCGCGCGGACCGCAAGAACCTCGTCGCCGACACCAAGTCGCGTTGGGCGCAGGAACTGTCGTCGATGGATCACGAGGATGACGATCCCGGCACGACGTGGAACGAACGTGCCCGCGCCGACGAGCCGACCCGCATGTCGCCCCGCATGGCATGGCGCGCAATTCAGGCTGCAATGCCCGAAAACGCGATCATCTCGACGGATATCGGCAATAACTGCGCGATCGGTAACGCCTACCCAACCTTCGAAAGCGGTCGCCGCTACCTGTCGCCGGGTCTGTTCGGTCCCTGCGGTTATGGCCTGCCCGCCATTATCGGCGCGAAGATCGGTCGCCCGGACCTGCCAGTCATCGGTTTCGCCGGTGACGGTGCATTCGGCATCTCGATGAACGAGATGACGGCTTGCGGTCGCAACGAATGGCCCCCGATCACGATGGTCATCTTCCGCAACTACCAATGGGGTGCTGAAAAGCGCAACTCGACCCTCTGGTTCAACGACAACTTCGTCGGTACCGAGCTGAACCTCGGCGTCGAATACGCGAAGATCGCTGAAGGTTGCGGCCTCACCGGTGTTCAGGTCACGACGATGGAAGAACTGACCGACGCCCTGCGCACCGCCGTCAAGGGCCAGATGGAGAACAACGTCAACACCTTCATCGAGGTCGTTCTCAATCAGGAACTCGGAGAGCCGTTCCGCCGTGACGCGATGAAGAAGCCGGTATCCGTCGCCGGTATCGATAAGTCCGACATGCGCCCGCAGCAGATGGCCCTCTAACCGGCCTCTCGCGGTAGCTGACATCGAAGCGCATCGTCCCCGTGGCGGTGCGCTTTTTTCGTGCACTGCACGCGCATGGCACGTCTCTTGTAAGAGTATTGGTTCGTTAACCTTGAGGACGATGGTTGATCCCGAATCGAGTACATGAGAGGACGATTTCCGGCCTTGTGCCGTAAAGTCCAAAGCGATGTATCCGTTCCGTGTTTCAACGCGAGTCGCAATACGCGATTCTCGCCCATCGGACGACAACCCGAAGCCGGGCGCGGCACACGTCGCACGGCATTATGAGAGATAAGAAGATGAACCACAGAGTCACCAAATCCATCGTTCTCGCCGCGACCGCCGCCCTTCTTGCCGGGTGCTCGGCCTCCCCGACCATCACGGTCCCGAACCCGCTTGCCGTCTTTAACGGCGCATTCACGCCGCCAACGGTCGCATCGGTTCCACAATACACGACGCAGCAGGTAATCCCTGCCAGCAACCCGACCTATATCGTGGATCAGCCGTCGGTG
>CALJIU010000101.1 GCA_937974055.1 uncultured Neomegalonema sp.
AAGGGCATCACGCTGATGAACGGCGCGCCGGTGCCCGATTACGGTGATGCGGCGGTGGTGCTGCCCGCCGGGGCGCGCGGGCCTGCGCTGATGACCTTTCATAATTTCGGGGTGATCCGAAAGTACAACAACGCCACCAGCTATGCGCTGGGCGTCGCCAATCTGGGCGAGCGGATCATGGGCGCGGCCCCGCTGCGCCTGTCATGGCCCGAAGACGACCGCCCGCTGGGCCGCACCGAGCGCAAGACCTTGCAAGAGCAACTGACCGCGTTGGGCTTCGATACCGATGGTGTCGACGGCATCCTCGGCCCCAATTCGCGCAAGGCGATCCGCAATTTCCAACGCTCGCGCGGACTGCCCGCCGATGGTTATGCATCGGAAAAGCTGCTGACGCGGGTGTCGCAGGCGAGTTCGGCGACCGAGCCGCTGTCGCGGGCGCAGATCGGGTTCATCCAATCGGCGCTGAACGCGCGCGGCTTTGGCGCAGGCGCACCGGACGGGGTGGCCGGACCACGCACCCGCGCGGCGATTGCCGCCTTCCAGCGCAGCGTCGGATATCCGGCGGATGGGCAGGCGAGCGTTGCATTGCTGCGGGCGTTGGGGGGGTGAGCTTTGGTTTTATGTGGTTCAGAAGAAATCAGATTCTAAGCTATTGATATTGTTTAGATTCACAGAGGCATTGATAGATAGGTACGCTTCGCCGTACCTTTCATGAAAACAAATACGCTTCGAGGGTCACATGAAAAGTAGCATTCTTCTTTCTCCACAACCTACAACTAAGCGTATTGCTGATCTTGATGGACCAGATTTTTACCCAACGCCTAAATGGGCGACTCATGCTCTTATAGAGCATGAAAAGTTTGAGGGAGAAATCTGGGAGAGTGCTTGCGGTAACGGTGCAATGTCAGATGTTTTACTTAATATCACACCCAATGTGAAAAGCTCTGATTTGTATGACCGTGGTTACGGTGAGGCAGGTATAGATTTTATAAATTCCACTACCCAATCAGACAATATCATAACAAACCCACCTTTTCATAGTGCAGAGGAGTTTGTTCATTCCGCCAATAAGAATGCTAGAAAGAAATTCGCTCTTCTTTTAAGGTTAGCGTTTCTTGAGGGCGGAAAACGTCAAAATACAATTTTTTCAAAATTTCCACCAAGTAGTGTATGGATATTTAGTGAGAGAATTACGTTTTATCCGCACAACTCAGTTGTAAAGGGTTCTGGAACAACGGCATATGCTTGGTTTGTTTGGGATAAAGACCATGTTGGGGACTCTAATATAAAATGGTTTCCAACAGGCATTAAGAAAAAGTACTCTTAATGCCTGCTATCTAATTAATTGACCGATTTTTGACCTGCGCTAGTGATGGTCAATCTTTCATTGGCTTCGTCGTATGTAACCAATCCTCTAGCAACCAATCCGGTTCCTTGATTTCGGTGTGATACTACGTTTCGCACTTTTTGAGAGAAATGGGTGTCACTTCTTCCGTCTAAAATTTCCGCGTCTTTCCCACTAGGTTTCATAGAACTAGTCAAATCGTCGATCAATTCAGTTGTTGTTCGCGATCCACCCTTTGCATTCGATAAGGCGGTTAGTACCTCTTTGCGAATATCATTTTCCGTATATGTCATAGTACATCCTCCTGCAATCTTCATGGGAAGCACGTAATGGTTGCAATTGTAAGTTTCAATGACTGTACGAGAAATAACTTGTGCAAATGTACAATCAATACCATGATTTTGCGTAAGTATCTGAATAACAGGTTAGAATCCCATGCAATACCGACCCCTTGGCCGCACCGGCATTGATGTCAGCCTCTATTGTCTCGGTTCGATGACTTGGGGCACGCAGAATAGCGAGGCCGAGGGCCATGCGCAGATCGACGCCGCGCTGGATGCGGGGGTCAACTTCATCGACACCGCCGAGATGTACCCCACCACGCCGCTCTCCGCCGAAACGCAGGGGCGCACGGAGGAGGTGATCGGGTCTTGGTTCGCCAAATCCAGGCGGCGGGATGATGTGGTGCTCGCGACCAAGATCGTCGGTGACGGCTATGATCGCATCCGCGACGGCGGCCCGATTTCACCCGCCAGCATCGCCGTCGCCGTCGATGACAGCCTGCGCCGGTTACAGACGGATTACATTGACCTCTACCAGCTTCACTGGCCCAATCGCGGCACCTATCATTTCCGCAAATGGCCGATATTCGATGCAAGCGGGCAGGACCGCGCCGCGCCGGACGATATCGCCGCCACGCTGGAGGCGCTGGACAAGCAGGTGAAGGCGGGGAAAATCCGGGCCATCGGCCTGTCGAACGATTCCGCTTGGGGGACGATGCAGTTCCTGAAATTCGCGGAGGCGAATGGCTGGCCCCGCGTGGCGAGCATCCAGAACGAATACAGCCTGCTCTGCCGCCATTACGACCTCGATCTGGCCGAATTGACCCATCACGAGGATGTCGGGCTGCTGGCATGGTCGCCACTGGCGGCGGGGATGCTGACGGGCAAATACCTCGACGGGGCAGTGCCGGACGGATCACGCGCCAGCATCAATGACGGCCTGAGCGGGCGCATCAATCCCCGCGCCGAATCGCCGGTTCGTGCCTATGTCGAGCTGGCCCGCGCGCATGGCCTGCACCCGGTCGAACTGGCGCTGGCCTTCTGCGCGCAGCGGCCCTTCATGACCTCGATCATCTTCGGCGCAACGACGATGGAGCAGCTATCCATCGCCCTTGGCGCGGCGAATATCACGCTGTCGCAGGACGTGCTGGACGCGATCACGGCAATCTACAAGGCGCATCCGGCCCCGCTGTAATCTCTATCGACCCAGCCGGGCCTCCAGCCCGCGCAGGCGGGCGTAGACCGGATCGATATCGTAATCGGCCCCGACGACGTGACCCTGACCGGCCAGTGCCGCACGCTCCAGCGCACCGACGCGGCCTTCGAGGGCGGTGAAGGCGCGGTTGGTTTCGGCTTTCCAGCCGGGGTCTTCGGTGCCGTAGGCCAGCAGAATCGCATAATCGCGCCATGCCGCCGGAATGCCCCGGTCCACCAGCGCCCCCGGCATGGTAAGAAATCCGCGAAAGGCTTCGGGCGCAGCGGCGGCAAAGCGAAAGGCCGCGCGCCCCCCGTTCGAAACGCCCGATATCAGACCCCGCCCCGTGATCGGCTCGGCGGCGGTGAGGGCGGCGATCAAGGCGCGGGCTTGGCTATCGTCGAAGCGGTAGAACAAGTCACCGCGCGGGCCGATGGGCAGGATGACGTGGTGGTCACGGTAAAGGCCGCTTGGCGTGTAGACGGCGTCGTAATACTCCGCAATGCCGAGGCTGGCATCCCCACCACCAAAGCAGAGCAGCATCGGGGCCGGGCGCGATCCGGCTAGGCGGGTGAGATAGTCGATCTGTCGCCCTTGCACGCTCACGCTGCGCAGGGACAGCCCCGCGCGTGCAAAAGCCGGTGTGACGGTCAGGGCGGCGAGGCCCGCAAGGGCGGTGCGGCGGTCGATCATGTCGGTCTTCCCCATTGTCCTGAAGCGGTTGCGCCCACCTGTCCGCCCATTATGGTGGGGTACGTGACATTCTGTCCAGTCACCACCCCGTCAGGAGAACCGCCATGCCGATCCGCGCCTGTGTCTTCGATGCCTACGGCACCCTGTTCGACGTGGCCGCCGCCGCGCGCAATGCGGCGAGCGAACCGGGGGGCGAGGCATTGGCCGAGGTCTGGCCGAAACTGGCGGAGACGTGGCGGCTGAAACAACTCGAATATTCGTGGCTGCGGGCGGTGGCGGATGATTACATCCCCTTCTGGCAGGTCACGCAGGATGGGCTGGATTACGCGCTTGAGCTTCACGGCCTGTCCGATGCGGGTCTTCGCGAGACGTTGCTGGGCCTGTACCAGCGGCTCGATGCCTATCCCGAAGTACCCGCCGTTCTGCGTGACCTCAAGGATGCGGGGCTGGCCACGGCGATCCTGTCGAACGGGTCGAAGGATATGCTGGGCGCGGCCATCGACAGCGCCGGGATCGGCGATGTGCTCGACGCCTCGATCTCGGTGGAGGATGTGGGTGTGTTCAAACCACATGACCGGGTCTATGCGCTGGCCGAGGAGCAGATGGGCGTGAAGGGCGCGGAAATCGCGTTTTTCTCGTCCAATTGCTGGGATGCGACCCATGCGGCGCGGTATGGGTTCACGACCATCTGGGTCAATCGGGCTGGCGCGCCGCTGGACCGGGTGGGCAAGGCCCCCGCGAGAATGGTGGATAGTCTGGACGGATGCGCCGCCCTCGTCGCGGGGCTTTCCTAAGCGATTTGCGCGAAACATGGTCCTTGATGCTTCAGGACAATCGCAATTTCCTGCAAAGAAGACTGCGGCATTCTGTTCGCCATTGCGAAATAATGAAAAAATCTCGGAACAAAGGACCGGGCAGGTCATTGGTGCACCATCGACGCGGCGGAAACGTGCCCGTCGCAACCTAAGTAAACCAATGGAGTATACTATGAAAACCGTTCTTATGTCTTCCGTCTTCGCACTTATGATTGCTCCCGCTGCGATGGCAGACCAGAAAGCGGTCGTCGACTTCAATCAGGACGGCATCATCAGTGAAGCTGATTTCATCGGCAGCAAGTCGCGCCTCGATGATGCAGCAATGGTCACGATGCAGCCACAGTATGAAACGCAGACGATCACGCGCACCGTGACCGTGCCCGCAACGGTCAACGCCGACATCGTCCCAGCATCGACGCTTGCTCCAACCACCGACAACTATGTCAATATCGGTGAATATAAGGGCGGCACGATGGGCACCCTCGCTGTTACGCCAGCCACGACCCGCGTTGTCACCGAGACCCGCCAGGTCGCCGTCGCGCCAGCCGTTGCTGACACGGTCGCCGATGTGTACCCAAGCCCACATGGCAATGTCGAAGCCAGCGTCTCGGCGTCGCTGATCAACGATCGTATCTACCAGCCTTCGATTGGTGCCGATGGTGTGATCACCGCCGCTGAAATGGGCTTCATGGATGACGAGTATGCGGATAACCGCCTTGCCGCCTATGACACCAACAAAGACGGTCAGGTCACGGCAAGCGAAGCAATCGCTAACCTCGACCCGCTGATCGACCCGAACGTCGTCGCCGCCGATAACGGTCTGTTCGGCGTGAAAGCTCTGACGTCGCCAGATTACCGCCAGATCGGCAAGTAATCTTCGTGTGATACCATTTCCACCTGACTGGTTCGGTATACTCCTCCCCCCGCTTGCGGGGGGAGGCTGGGAGGGGGCACTTTTCCTCACAACTATCGTTTGAAAATCAAGCGTGTATGCCCCCACCCCAGCCCTTGTATGTGGATTTGCATGGTCGTTCTGTTGAAGATCGGTCTGCGCCGGGGTGGGAGGCCACCCGCCCCGGCGCGCGGTGGCAGCGCCCGTCCGGCCCTTGGCAACAACCGTGGGAGAGCCTGGGACTGCCAC
>CALJIU010000102.1 GCA_937974055.1 uncultured Neomegalonema sp.
ATGACCATGAAGGACGTCGCGACGAACAGCTACACCGGCTACGATATCGACGTGATGACCGAATTGGCCAAAGACCTCGGCGTCGAGGTCGAATTCGTGCCTGCCGACTGGAAAACGCTGGTCAGCGGTGTGACCTCCGGCAAATACCACATGACCGGCTCCGCCTCCGTCTCCGCCGCCCGCGCAAAGGCCGCTGGCTACTCGACCAGCTATTTCTCGCTGGCCACCGTGCCTCTGATCCTCAAGAAAAACGCGGATAAGTTCACCGACTGGGACGATATGAACAAGGCCGACGTCACCGTCGCCGCCACCCTCGGCACAACGCAGGAAAAGCAGGTGAAGGACTTCTTCCCCGACGCCAAGTACAAAATCGTCGAATCCCCCGCCCGTGACTTTCAGGAAGTCTTGGCGGGCCGCGCCGATGCCCACATCACCTCGAATGTAGAAGCCTATAAACTGGTCGAAAAGTACAGCCAGATGATGGTCGTGCCCGTCTCGGCCCCAAAGGCCCGCACCCCCATCGCCATGCTGCTGCCGCAGGACGATCAGGTCTGGATCAACTACGTCAACACGTGGATCGCGCTGAAAAAGGAGAGCGGCTTCTTCGACACGCTTGGCCGCAAATGGCAGTTGCAGAACTAAAACCGGACTCGCCTTCTGGAGGGAATTGTGTAGCATTGCGGGATATTGAAAGTTAACGGTACCTTGTAAAAAGTTGTGACACCCTCAATGCTCACGTTCTACAATACGCCAGTAAGTATCTACGGTATCAAGACGCGCATTCTGCTCCGGCACAAGGGGCTGAAACGTGACGAGCAACTGCCCCCCGGCGGCTACGGTTCGGCGGCCTATAAACAGGTCGTCCCGTCGGGGAATGTCCCTGCCCTGATAGATGGCGACCTGCTGATTGCGGATTCCGAAGCAATCGCCGAATACATCGAAGAGCGCTATCCCGATCCGCCCATGATGCCGACGGGACTGGCCGAACGGGCCAAGACACGCGAATTATCACGGTTCCACGATACCCGGCTTGAGCCGGAAGTGCGGGCGCTGTTCCGCATCGTCTCGCCAACGCGCCACGACCCGGCCCATGCCGAAAATCAGACGAAGGCCATCAATGCCCGGCTCGCCCAATTGGCCGTGATGGTCGATAGACGCGGCAAGGAGCGTGGGGGCAGCGGCGCGCCGATCCGCAGCAAAGAACTACCGCTACTTCTAGCCGATTGCGGATATCCCGCGACATTCGCGTGGATCGAAGCCCTGGACGGTGCACTAGATCTCGGCATCGAATGGCCCGGTGCCGTCAGCGCCTATCGCTGGATGCTGGAGGAGCAAGACGCGGTATCGGCGACGATGGCTCGATATGGCAAAGTCATTCGCGAATGGATCGCGGAACAATAGGCCGTACCAGAAAATCCAGCCTGCGCCCGGTAGAGTGGCTCACCCCTTATCGCGCAGCAACCGGGCCTTCTCGCGCCCCCAATCCCGTTTCTTCTCGGTCTGGCGCTTATCGGCGACGTTCTTACCCTTGGCCACGCCAAGCAGCAGCTTGGCCATGCCCCGGTCGTTGAAATACAGCTTGAGCGGCACGATGGTCATGCCCTGCCGGTCCCGCGCTTGCTTGAGTTTTTCGATTTCCTTGCGTTTCAGCAGCAGCTTACGCTTGCGCCGTTCCGCATGGTTGAAATGCCGCGCCATCGGATAGGGCTGAATCGCCGAGTTGATCAGCCACATCTCACCCTCTTCAGGCGAGGCGTAGCTCTCCGCGATATTCGCCTGTCCATCGCGCAGGGACTTCACCTCCGACCCGGTCAGGGCCAGCCCCGCCTCGATCGTATCCTCGATGGCGTAATTGTACCGCGCGCGCCGGTTTTCGGCGACCAGCTTGTTATTATCGTCTGCCTTCTTCTTTTTCGCGGCCATGAACCCTTACCCGATGAAGGTGTTATTCCCGCGAAAGCGAGAACCTCGTGGAATGGAGACAGATACCCGCATCCGCAGGCATGGCAAGACTATGACAGCAATCCAAGGCCTTCCATCGCCGCCCGGATCGCCGCCTTCGTCTCATCGGTGCAGCCCATGATCGGCGCACGCACCTCCTCCGAACACAGGCCCAGCAGCGACAGCGCGTATTTCGCGGGCGCGGGCGAGGATTCGAGGAACATTGCCCGGTGCAGCGGATACAGCTTGTCCTGCCAGTCGAGCGCGGTCTTATAATCCCCCGCCAAACACGCCGTCTGCATCGCAGAACACGCGGCGGGCGCAACGTTCGCCGCGACCGAGATACACCCCTGCCCGCCCATCGCATTATAGCCGACGGCTGTGGCATCCTCACCCGACAGCAGCACGAAATCCGCCCCGCAATCCAGCCGTTCCTGACCACAGCGGGCCAGATCACCCGTCGCGCATTTATTGCCGATAATCCGGGGCAGCTTGGCCAACTCGGCCATCGTCTCATCGGTCATGTCGATCACGCTACGACCAGGGATGTTGTAGATCATAATCGGAATATCGGCGGCTTCATGCAGCGTGCGGTAATGCCCGATCAGCATCCGCTGGTTCGGTTTGTTGTAATAGGGCGTCACCACCAGCGCCGCATCGGCCCCGACCTGCTTGGCATGGCGGACGAAAGCGGTCGCCTCGGCGGTGCTGTTCGACCCAGCCCCGGCAATCACGGGAATGCGCCCCGCCACCGTTTCGACCGTCAGGGCGACGACCCGCTCATGCTCGGCATGGGTCAAGGTCGGCGATTCGCCTGTTGTGCCAACGGGCACAAGACCGTGCGTTCCGTTTTCTATATGCCATTCAATTAACGATTTGAGAGCATTCTCATCCACATCACCGCCCTTAAAGGGCGTGACCAACGCGACGAATGACCCTTTCAGGCGGGAGGACATGCTTGTGGAATCGGCCATCGGAAAGCCCCTGCTTTATGGCGGTACGGGAGAGAACGCAGACCCTAATGCGATTTCGCCGGAAAGGGAATCATTTCGCGTGCGAAGATACATGACAAGTTTTGAACCCAGCACCAAAGCCTCTTCGTCTCTATCTCGTGTCCGTACGATCTGCTATCGTCTTACAACCAACAAGAAATTATCGGGTGGTCCAACCATGTCTTCAATTCGCCGTGCAATGCTTGCCCTTGCTCCGGCCCTTCTGCTTGGCATGACGGGGGCGGAGGCGACGACGCCAATCGAGAAAGCGACCCTGACGCGCATGGTCGATCAGGCAAAAGACGGCAATTGGGTTTCCGCCCGCGAGGCGGCACGCCGATCAGGCGATCCGGCGGCGCTGGAGGCCTATGAATGGCTACGCCTGCGCCAACCCGGTATCGACAATTTCGACCGCATGGCCCGTTGGGTCGAGGCGCATCCCGGCTGGCCATCCGAGGCAAAAATCCAAGTGCAGGGCGAATACGCCCTAGACGGCGGCGTGGTCCCAAATGCCCGCGTCATCGCCTTCTTCGACCGCTTTGCCCCACGCACGGGCGTCGGAGCCGTCCGCTACGCGATGGCGCTCAAGATGTCAGGGCGCGTGCAAGATGGCAGCGATGTCGCCGCCGATGCATGGCTGACGAAGAACTTGTCGGCATCGGACGAACGTCAATTGCTCGCAGCATTCCCAAGGACGCTGCGCCCCCTGCATGATCGTCGGCTCGACGCCTTGCTCTGGAAATCCCACCTCACCGATGCCACCCGCCACCTGTCGCGCGTATCACCGGCCCATCGCGCCTTGGGCGAGGCCCGCATCGCACTGATGCGCGGCAAAGGCAATGTCGATGGTCTGGTCGCGCGCGTACCTGCATCCTTAAAGGATCATCCCGGCCTCTCCTATGCTCGCATGGTCTGGCGCAAGAAGAAGGGGCTGACCTCCTCGGCGGAGGCGATGATGATAAAAGCATCCGCCGCCAATGCGCTGGGCGAACCGGAAAAATGGGCCGATGAGCGGGCCGTCTTCGTACGCGGCGCGCTGAAAGAGAACGATTTCCGCCGCGCCTACGCCCTCGCCGCCGGGAACCGCCTGACCAAGGGTGTAGACTTCGCCGAGATGGAATGGATGGCGGGCTGGCTCGCCCTGCGCCGCCTGAACGACCCCGCCACCGCCCTCGCCCATTTCGAGCGGTTGCACGCAGGCGTCGTCACCCCGATCAGCCGCGCCCGCGCCGCCTATTGGGCCGCAGAGGCCAGCACCAAGATGGGCCGCACGGCGGAGGCGATCCGCTGGCATTCGACATCGGCTCAGAACCCCAGCGCCTTCTACGGCCAACTTTCGGCCAAACGCCTGCACAACAACCTTTCCCATGCCGTCCCCAAGCTGATCGAAGCGCAATACGGTCCCTGTGTGAACGACCGCAGCGTCGCGGTCGGTTCGGCCCTTGCGGCGGGCGGGGCGACGGTACAGGCACGCCTGTTCTTCTACCACGCGCTCGAACAATGCAGCACGCCGAACGAATCCAAGGCGCTGGGCCTTCATGCCGAAGGTCTGGGCGCATTCCGCATCAGCGTCGGCATGGGCAGCAAGCTACGCAGAAAATCGATCTTCATTCCCGAAATCTCGCACCCGATCCTCAGCCTGCCCCGGCAGGGCTGCGCAGGTGAGGCCGCCCCAGAACGGGCGCTGACACTGGCCATCGCGCGTCAGGAAAGCGGTTTCGACCCGAAGGCACGCAGCCGGGCCGGAGCGCGGGGGATCATGCAGGTGATGCCCGCCACCGCCAAAAGCACGGCCCGCGACGCCGGTCTTCCCTACGACCTCAATCGCCTCAGCACCGAACGCATGTACAATGCCCAGATCGGCCAGTGCTACTTGTCTCAATTGCTGGAACGGTTCGACGGTTCCTACCCGCTCGCCATCGCGGGCTATAATGCCGGACCAGGCCGCGTGTCACGTTGGCTGAAAGAATTCGGCGACCCCCGCAAAGGCGAGATCGACCTAATCGATTGGATCGAACGCATCCCGTTTCGCGAGACCCGCAACTACGTACAGCGCGTGCTGGAAGGTATGAATGTCTACCGCGCACGGCTCGGCCAAGGATGACGCAGACCCTCCGCACGCGGATAATTTTGCACCAAACGTGCACAAGTTGTCGCGCGGCCTTGTGAATCCTGCGCTAGTGCGGCACTGTTCCCTTGGGGTAAGGGTGTATTGGGATGCGGGTTGTGGCGGGAGTCGACGAGGGTTTTAGCGAACATGGGTTGCGCACTGCGGATGGGATAACACTCAGTTTCCGCAGTTACGGGTCACGCTTTTCCAAGCGTGCCCCTATCCTTTGTCTTGCGGGTCTGACTAGAAACGCCAAGGATTTTCACGATTTAGCACTCGCACTCGCCCCTGATAGGCGGGTCGTCAGCCTTGATGCGCGCGGACGCGGACGCTCGGATTACGACCCGATCTACGCCAACTACTCCCTCGTCCGCGAAGTCGGCGATGTCCTGACGCTGATCTCGCAAGAATTCGATGAACCTTGCATCATAATCGGCACGTCACGCGGTGGATTACAGGCCATGATTCTGCACGGCGTGCGGCAGGATATGATCGCGGGCATCGTACTGAACGACATCGGCCCCGAACTGGAACCGGCGGGCCTGAAAAGGATCGTGAACTACCTCGGTATTCCACCGCAACCTCTGAACACATGGGACGATGCGGTAGCGGCCTTGAAAGCCACCAATGCCAAAGAATTCGCCGATCTCAGCGAAGAGGATTGGGTGCATTGGGCGCGGCGTACCTTCCGCGATGACGATGGTAAGCCGATCCTCGACTACGACCTCAAACTGCGCGATGCCGCCCTTGAGGCCGGACCGATGACGGCTGATTTCTGGCCCCAATTCCGGGGGCTGCGCGAAACGCCGACCCTGATGCTGCGCGGCGAGAATTCAGACCTCATCTCCGCCGAAACCGTGCGCCAAATGCGCCGCGCCAAGCCTGATCTGACCTCCGTCACCGTCAAGGGACGCGGCCACGTACCGTTCCTCGACGAACCGGAAGCGCGGGCGGCAATTCTGGCTTTCATCGGCGAGATCGATCAGCGCGAGGCTTGACCCTTCGGAACGGGCAATGGTGTGACCGGGTTCGGTGCTCCCATCAGCGAAACCATCACCACCGCAAGCACCGACGCACCGACGCAGACCAGCGCGCCGCCGCTCAACAGGCTGTTCGCATTCATGACTAGGCTCGCCACCGCAAAACCACCGCCAACCACCACACCGGCAGCCGCCCCAGCGGTCGTCGCGCGCGGCCAGAACAGGCCGAATACCAACGGCGCGAGCAGCATGGACGCCGCAAGGAACATGACGATCAAGAACCCCGCCACCGGGTCGATCACCACGCTCAAGGCAAGCACGACGGCAATTCCGACCACGCATACCGCCGTCCAGCGAAGCCGCATCAGCACCCCCCCCGCCGTTTCGGTCGCTCCGCGCCATGCGCCGATATGAACGGCTAGCAGGGTTGCCCCCGATGCCGAGGCGACGATGGCGGCAAATGCCCCCGTACCAAGCGCGGCAAGCAGCCATGCGGGCGGATCGAGACTACGCACCACACTGGCAAGTGCCACAGACGGCGTGGAAACCGCATCCGGCGTCGTCAGCGTCGCCAAAGCCGCAACCAACTCCGCCGCCCGCGCCCCTATCGCGAACAGAGGCACGACCGCAACCACGAGAACGACCAAGGCTACCGTCCGCTGCGCGAAATACCCGGCTTCAGCCGCACTGCGCTCCACCGGCCAGCGAAGCAGCGTATGGGGCAATGCCATCGCCCCCACCAGCCCCGTCAGCCCCAGCATCATCGCGCGCAACGGCTCATGTGCCGCGAATCCATCCACGATATCGAGTCGCGCTTCGGCAACACCGATCTCATGCAGCAAGGCCCCCGACGCGAACCACGGCAAAAACACACCCGTCTCGGACATAGCCAACCAAAGCGCCGGAATGAACGCACCAGCACACAGCACGATGAACAACATCGCCTGCGCCGGAAGCACCGTGACCATGCCCCCACCGAGCAAGCAAAGCAGCACCATTCCGGCGGCAAGGATCACGCCCATATAGGCGGGCATCCCAAACAGCGTATCCGTCACAGATGCCGCAAAGGAAAGCTGCACCCACAACACGAGAACGCCAAACACGGTAAACAGGACGAGCGCCCCTCGACGCGCCCGCGCACCAAAGCGCCACTCGACCCAGTCGGGCAACGTCCGTGCACCCGACCCCGCAAGAGCCGGGGCGAGAAGGGTCGAGGACAGAACCAGCCCGCCGATCATCCCCACCATCAACGCAAAGCCATCGATTCCGACCATCAGAAGCAGCGCAACCACGCCAATAGTGCCGAACCCGGAAATCCATTCAGCGGCTGCCCCCGGCGGCGTCAGGGCGCTTGGCCCATCCCGAACCGGGGCGATAAACGCATGCGCCTCACGCACCACCTTGCCGCGCAGAGCCATGGCCAGCAACGCCACGACGGCACCCAGATCCAGTAACAGCAGCAGATGCGCAGTGACACCAAACGCACCGAGAACCGCACTCAGCGCCAACCACCCCACCACGCCGGCAGCGTAAACTGCGAATGTCTTCATCGAATGTCTTCCGCGTCATCCACAACCGCCGCCTGCGGCCCCAGCCCTGCGATCACGATCAACAGGACAGGCCCAAGCAAGAAAAGCAGGAAACCGGGCATTGGAAAGCCGAACAGGCTCGCCGATGCCCAAGCCGTGCCGATCCACGGCAGGCCCAGCACCACCAGCAGTACGGCTCCGGCGATTACAACAGCACGGCGATCCGTAATCGATCCCTTGTTCATAGCGCCCCGCCGTTCAATCGGGCGCGAGCATATAGCCCGCTCCACGTACGGTCTGAAGGTATCGCGGAGCCTTGGGGTCTTCCTCGATCTTGCGGCGCAGGCGTGTCACCTGCACATCGACCGCCCGTTCCTGCGCACCACCCTCGTCATCGCCCCCACCATCGCCAAGCAAAGCGGTGCGCGAGACAGGCTCACCGGGTTGCTTCGACAGGATACGCATCATCGCCGCTTCGGCGGTCGTCAGCCGAATTGGCGACCCATCGCGCCACAGCTCGCCCCGCGCCATGTCATAGCGACAGACACCCAGCGATAACGTCTTCGGCACATCGGCACTTTCGGTCACGGTCGCCGGTTCGACCACCCGGCGCAGGATTGCCGCGATACGCAACAGCAATTCGCGCGGCTCGAAAGGTTTGGGCAGATAATCATCAGCCCCCGATTCCAGCCCATCGATCCGGTCCCCCGCCTCGCTCTTGGCAGTCAGCAGCAGGATCGGCGTCTCAAGCGTTTCGCGCAAACCCCGCGTCAGGCTCAACCCATCCTCCCCCGGCATCATCACATCGATAACCAGAAGATCGAATGCCAACAATTCCAGCAGGCGGCGAGCATGGGCGGCATCGCGGGCGGCGGTCACGGCATAACCGTTGCGCGTCAGATACTTCTTCAGCAACGCACGGATGCGTTCGTCATCATCGACAACAAGGATATGCGCAGCGTCGGTCATTCTGGTCCATCCGGTGCGCCATACACCATATCCAGAATACCATCGCGTTCGCCCTCGTCAATCATCAGCGCAGTAACGGCACGAAAGCCCGCCACCGCCTCCGGCCCTGCTTCACGAAAGGCACGGGCGAGGCGCTCTCGCTGCACCCGCGATAGATCGCTTTCGAGGGCACGCCCCGCATCGGTGAGAGTCAGCAGCCGTTGCCGCCGATCCGTCGTCCCCGGCACCGAATCAACCAGCCCATCCTCCACCAGCGGTTTCAGAACCCGCGCCAGCGATTGCTTGGTAATAGCCAGTATATCGAGCAGACCCGCCACGCTAATCCCCGGCTTGCGCCCGATGAAATGCAAGGCCCGGTGGTGGGCGCGCCCATAATCCCGCGCACGCAGCAAACGGTCGGGATCTTGTGTGAAGGCGCGGTAAGCGAAGAACATCAGCTCCGCCCCCTCGCGCAGCTTTCGCTCCGTCAGGAACAAACGATCATCCCCGTGGCGAGGCGATTTCTTGGGGGCGGGGCGCAGTTTCGGTATGGCCATCGGGGCTTTCACAATTTACGACAGGATTATTGACATAAAAGTACCGCACTGCTAGCTGTCGCGCAAGATAAGTAGTGAATCGGGCCGTTCGACGCAACGGCCCTTGTTTAGGGCGGAAATTTCAATGGCTGCGATCCCTTTCGACGACCGTGACGGCTTCATCTGGCAGGATGGCGGCCTCGTGCCGTGGCGGGATGCGAAAGTTCATGTCCTTACCCACGGCCTACACTACGCCAGCTCGGTCTTCGAGGGCGAGCGCTGCTATTCCGGCGAGATCTTCAAGAGCCGCGAGCATACCGAGCGCCTGCACAAATCCGCGCGCATCATGGGGTTCGAGATCCCCTACACCGTCGATGAGATCGAGGCCGCCAAGCGCGCCACCCTCGACGCCAACGGCCTGACCGACGCCTATGTCCGCCCCGTGGCGTGGCGCGGGTCCGAGATGATGGCCGTTTCGGCGCAGGCGAACCGCATCCACCTTGCGATTGCGACGTGGGAATGGCCCAACCTCTTCGGCGAAGCGGCGCTGAAAGGCGTGCGCCTCGACATGGCCGAGTGGCGTCGCCCTGCCCCCGAAAGCGCCCCCTTCGACGCCAAGGCTGCCGGTCTGTACATGATCTGCACCCTGTCGAAACATGCAGCGGAAGCAAAGGGTTACACCGATGCCCTGATGCTCGACCACCGGGGCCGCGTGGCCGAGGCGACGGGCGCGAACGTCTTTTTCTACAAGGACGGCGCGATCCACACCCCCGACCCCGACTGCTTCCTCGACGGCATCACGCGCCGCACGGTGATCGGGATGCTCAAGGACCGGCAGATACCCGTCCACGAGCGCGCGATAATGCCCGATGAGCTGGGCGGGTTCGAGCAAGCCTTCCTCTGCGGCACCGCCGCCGAAGTCGCCCCCATCGCCGAAATCGCCGAGCACAGCTACGAGATCGGCGATTTCGTCAAGGATTTAGCGCGCGATTACAACGACCTCGTCAACCGCCGCAACACAGTCTAACTCAGCCTGCACCGCGTCCACCTCCCTGGACGCGGCACCCCCCTCCCCCCGCACAGCCCCCATCTCCCTCGCCACCGCGTCGGATTTGGTCTTTGATGATAATCAAGACCGAAAAAGAACAAAATGGCAACAATACTACCCTAAATCACCCACCCCAGCCCACCATGATCGCCAAAGCGTCATTGCACCTAAAAACTACGACAACTCTCCTGACCGAACAGCGCACCCAGTTCGCAAGACTGGAAAATCGATGATTGCACAGAATTTGCTGTTGGAAGGCAAAGCCATTCAACCCTGCAATGCACTCGTCAGCAATGAGCGCAAAGCGGGCATCGTGGAATGCAGTGACTATACAGCCAGAAGCGAGTCTCGCATCTCACACGGCCAAAATTCCGCATGAGCAATCTAACTTGGTCTATGATCCAGTTTCAGAATAACATAGTTTTAGAGTAATCCAGACCTTTGAAGCTAAGCCATGTCCATCGCCGTTAATCCAGAAATTCTCATTTGGGCTCGTCAATCCGCCGGATTTGATGTCGAGGATGCGGCGCGCAAATTGGGGCTTGGCAGCTCGCAGAAAAGTACCGCCGCCGAGAAACTCGCAGCTATGGAAGCAGGTGAGAAGCAACCGACACGCAATCAACTTGCCAAATTCGCGAACGTCTACAAACGACCCTTGATCACCTTCTATTTAGCCGAACCACCAAAAACTGGGCAGCGCGGCCAAGACTTTCGACAAACGCCAGATGCCCGCGGTCAACGCGACAACGGCATGTTGGACGCACTTTTGCGCGATGTGAAAGCTAGGCAAGAGCTGGTCAAGGACGTCCTCGTTGACGAGGAAGACTTTGAAGCCCCGAATTTCGTTGGATCGGCGGATATCAGCTTTGGTGTAGGCAAGGTTGTCGAAATGATCGCGAATGCCTTGGCATTCGATCACACCGAAATTTCCTTGCGAAAGGGCGATTCAAACGCTTTGTTTCGGCGTTTGCGAGCTGCAGCTGAAAATGCTGGCGTCTTCGTGCTTGTGCTCGGAGACCTTGGCCACCACACGCTTTCTATCGGAGCTGATGTGTTTCGCGGGTTCGCCATTGCCGATCCTGTGGCCCCCTTTGTCGTGATCAACGCGAAGGACGCGCGGCCGGCGCGGTCGTTTACGTTAATCCACGAGCTTGCCCATATCTTCTTGGGACAGACGGGTGTGAGTGGGAGTGTTTCCACGGAGCAGCCGAAGACCGACCTCGCTAGGATTGAGAAGTTCTGCAATGACGTTGCAGGTGAGTTTCTTTTGCCAGAAGAGCATTTCCGCAAGGCCAGTATCGCATTTTCTTCCGACGACATCGAAGCAGCCCGTGCGTGCATTGATCTTGTTGCAAGCCGCTGGTCGGTCAGTGAGCCGATGGTAGCCTATCGTTTTCAGCGCACCGGAGAATTGACCGATGGGGCATACCAAACCTTGCAGCAGGAATACCACCAAAGGTGGTTGGCTAACGTGAAGAAAGAGAAGGCCAAGCAAAGGGAGAATGACGGTGGTCCGTCCGGCTACGTCATCAAGTATCACAACCTTGGCCATGCCTTAGTGGATGTTGTCCATCGCAATTTCAAAGACCGCAACCTGACCCACACACATGCTGCTCAGTTGCTTGGCGCCAAAGCCATTTCGATTCCAGGATTTCTGAACTTTGTTGAGAGTGTCAGACGGAAGAATGTGCAAGGCAATGGCCATGCCTCATGATGTATTTGCTTGATGCGAACACGCTGATTGAAGCCCATGAAACCTTCTATCCAGTTGATCGGATGAAGCCGTTCTGGGACTGGGTGCAGGCGCAAGCGGAAATCGGGTCGATCAAGATGCCATTGGAGGTACACGGTGAGTTCACTGGCGACGGCCTTCACGTTCAATGGATTACTGATCCGGACGTGAAGTCAGCACTGCTATTGGATGAGGCTGCCGATCCAGCCCTCATTCAAAAAGTCATCAACGATGGATATCAGGGCGCTGACCCTCGATTTGATGACATCGAGCACACCAAGTATGGTCAGGACCCGTTTCTTGCAGCATATGCGCTTGCCGACCCGCAAAATCGTACTGTCGTCACGCGAGAGAGGTCAAAACGAACCAAGCGACTTGGATCAACAAAGTTGCCAGACGCATGTGACGATCTTGGAATCAATTGGATTGATGATTTTCAACTTTACCGCGAGCTGAACTTCAAAGTAAGTTAAGCATTGCTTCGATAAGAAATGAACATCATGTGCAGCGTCTTTAAGCCTGACTGCGCACAGCAGGGTGATCCAGACGTCGATTTCAACTAAATCTGGGCGACGTGCTGCATCGCTGGCGAGAGCCAACTCTTTTAATGACTGCTATGCGCGCCTACCGGACGTGTGCACCGCACAGCCGCATGGCGGAGATAGACATATGACCGTTTCCGACAATTCCCCAACCTCCCCATAGAACCTCCCCCCAACCACACTATGTCACGCCCACACCCCACCCCATACGGAGCACCCGCGTGACCGATATCATCGACGCCCTCAGCGATATTTCCGACCGTTACGATGCGGTGCTCTGCGATCTGT
>CALJIU010000103.1 GCA_937974055.1 uncultured Neomegalonema sp.
TGGGGATGCGCGGGAGATTCAGGCATTGCGCGATACGTTTGGGGATGACCTGCCGCATTTGAGCAGCACGAAATCGCTGACCGGGCATAGCCTCGGCGCGACGGGGGTGCAGGAGGCGATCTATTGCCTGCTGATGATGCAGGATGATTTCCTCGCGGCATCGGCCCATATCGACGAGGTCGATCCCGATTTCGCCGATATGCCGATTATCCGCGAGCGCATCGACGGTGCGAAGATCGACACGGTGATGAGCAACAGTTTCGGCTTTGGTGGGACGAACGCGACGCTGGCGTTCAGCAAGGCGTGAACTGGCCTGCGCGAATCGTTTCGCCGCAGCAATAATCGCTTTAGGCTACCCCCGAATAACCAATCGGGGAGCCTTCCATGCCGCATTTCTCATCGTCCGAATTCGCCAATCGCCTTGCGCGGGTGCGTAAGAGAATGAGCAAGAAAGGTCTCGACGGCCTGCTGCTGTTCGCGCCGGAAAGCCATTACTGGCTGACCGGGTACGACACATTCGGCTTTTGCTTCTTTCAATGCATGGTCGTGCCGCTGCATGGCGCGCCGGTGCTGCTGACCCGGTCCGCCGATCTGCGGCAGGCGAAGCATACGTCGATCCTGAGCGATATCCGCATCTGGAAGGATGGCGAGGGGGTGAACCCCGCCAATGACCTGAAAGGATTGCTGAAGGATATGGGCCTCTATAAGCGCAAGCGCTTGGGGGTCGAATTCGATACGCAGGGGCTGACGGCGCATAACTGGCGGCTGGTCGAATCGGTCCTGAAGCGGCCCGAACTGGTGGATACCTCGACGCTGGTGCCGAAGCTGCGGCTCATCAAGAGCGCGGCGGAGGTCGCCTATGTGCGCAAGGCGGCGGAATTGTCGGATCACGCCCTTGATGCGGCGGTAGAGATGACCCATGCGGGGGCGCATGAAGGGGCGATTCTCGCGGCGATGCAGGGGGATGTCTTCGCGCGGGGCGGGGATTATGCGGGCAACGAGTTCATCATCGGGTCGGGCGAAGGGGCGCTGCTCTGCCGATATTTCTCCGGTCGGCGGCGGCTTGATTCGCAGGATCAATTGACGCTGGAATGGTCGGGGGCATGGCGGCGTTACCACGCACCGATGATGAATACGCTGGTCGTCGGCACGCCCCGCCCCGAACACGAACGGATGCGCGAAGCGGCCCGCGAGGCACTGCTGGCCTGCGAGGCGGCGCTGAAACCGGGGAATTCAATGGGCTACGTGTTTAACGAGCATGTCAGGATTCTTGATGAATATGGTTACCGGCAACAAAGGCTTAACGCTTGCGGGTATAGCGTCGGGGCGCGGTTCAATCCCTGCTGGATGGATTCGCAGATGTTTTTTGAGGGTGCCGAGACGGAAATCAGAGAGAATATGGTCTTCTTCCTCCATATGATCCTGATGGATAGCGACACCGGGGCCGCGCAGTGTTTGGGACGATCGTCCCTCGTCACGGCGGGTGGTTCCGAGTGTCTGTCACGGTCCACCCTCGACCTGATTGTGACATAGCGCTGGTGAAGAAATGAACGTTCCTAAGCCGACCTCGACTGCCCTCGCCCGGATCCTTGCTCTGCCCATCGCGGCGGGTCTGCTGGCCGGCTGTGACTACGCCAGCAAGCTGCCGGATGCGCCCACGACGCTGGGCTATGAGCTGCAATCCAAGAAGCCACCCAGTGTTACGGGGATCGAGGCCGGGGAAGCCCCCCGTGTCGTGACCTCGCAACCGTCGGTCCAAGGCCCGCCCCTGCCGCCCGTGCAGCGCACGGCACAGGCCCCGCTGGGCGCGCCGAACTTGGATACGAAGACGCTGAAGGTCAATAACACCTTTGCCGATACGACCCGCACGGCCCTCGTGGTGCCGCCCGCGCTCGATTTGCCCGCGCCCCAAGCCGAGAGCAATGCCGCGCAGCAGGTCTTTGGCCCACCACCACCACCCGCCCCCGAAACCGGGCTGGCGCGCATGACCACTGTTGGGACACCCGCCACCGACTTTCCGGTCGCCGAATATCAAGTGCCGCAAATCGGCGTTGCGGTCGAATCGGACGCGCAGTTCGAATCCTACGAGCCGGTACCCTTCGACGCGACCGAGCAACTTGGCGGTCAATTCGTCGCCATGGAGCCGGTCGGGACGCAAGCTTTCGAGACGCAAGCCTTTGATGCACAAGGGTTCGAAGCGCCATCATACGAGACGCAGCCCTACGAACAGTCCTTCGACGTCGCGGCCCTCAGCCCGGCCCCGGAGGAGATCTATTCCTCCACCCCGTCTTTCGAAGCACAGGACTCGCAGGTGCTCTATAGCGCGCCGCCCTTGGCCGCGCCCTTGCCCTATGAGGCAATCGACACGACACAGAACCAAGGCATCAGCATCCTGCCATCGCCCGCACAGTCACCGATCATGGTGCTGCACTCGCGGCTGAATAACGGCGCGATCGTGAACGTGCACCCGGTCGTCGGCGCACCGAGCATTACCTCCACTCTGCTGGCCCGCACGATCTCGTCCGAACTGGGCGCTGCCGTGGATGAAAGCGCCACCCGCAGCGCGCCCGCCGTCTTCGACCTGCGCGCCTCCGCCTCGCGGGATGGGGACAAGGCCGAAGCCGAATGGAAGCTGTTCTCCGCGAATGGCGCATTGGTCGGCGTCTTCGGTGAATCGCAGAATAGCGGCACCTGGACGACGATGGGCGACGATGCCTTGCGCGCCATGGGCCGCCGCGTCGCGGACCGCCTGCGCCGCAATGCCGACCTGCGCCGTGCGACCATCACCAGCGTCGCCAGCGCACCGAGCATCGTGAATACCGCCTATGCCGGGAATCTGCCGAGTGGCGCACCACGGCTGGCCCCCATGCCCCGCCGCCGTCCCGCTCGCGGCACGACCGCCGGGTTCGCACAGGCGCAGACGACGCCCTATACGGTGACGACGCAGCAACTTGCGCCGCTGCCACGCCAGCGCCCGGAAGGGGTGCGCACGGCGGCCCTCGCGCCGCTGGACCCGATCACCTACACGCCGACGGCCCCCTCCGTCACGGCACCCGCCGCACCGATCATCGATGTTCAGCCGACCCCCGCGCCAAAGGCATTCGCACCGCTGGGCCGTCCGCTGCCCGCTGCCCCGCTCGTCAGCGCACCACCCGCCGCCGTGCCGCAGCCAAGCTTTGACACGCTGCGCGCCGCCGTACCGGAGGCCGATGGTCCCCGCGCGCTCGTCTTCCGAGGTGTGCGCGGTGCGCCCGGTGACGGCGATCAAGCCCTGAGCCGCGAAGTCAGCCGCCTGCTGGCCCAATCGGGTGCGCAGCTTGCGCCGAATGGCACGCCGAACGCGCTGTACCTGACCGCCGATGTCTCACGCTCGCGCGGACCGGGTTCGGATAAGATCAAGATCACGTGGT
Organism: uncultured Neomegalonema sp.; assembly: GCA_937974055.1. Lineage (GTDB taxonomy): Bacteria > Pseudomonadota > Alphaproteobacteria > Rhodobacterales > Rhodobacteraceae > JAHDDY01. The sequence goes on from CALJIU010000103.1 coordinate 3,411, forward strand.
TCGTCGAAGACGCCAGCGGCAAGCGCGTTGGCCAAGTCGTGCAGGAAAACGAAGTACCGACCGGTCAGCTCGATTCTAACTGGGGCCAGGATGCCTTCTATGCCGCCCAAGGCGCGCGCGATGGCATCATGGAACTGCTGCGAACCTCCGGCGCGCTGGACGCCTGATCCACCGCTGATCGGTGTGAAACGATGCCCTCTCCCGGAAACGGGGGAGGGATTTTTTTGACCGCCCTATGGGCCAATCCGCGAGATAGGGAGGGTTTCGCCGTAGCAGCGCGCGCTTGACTTTTTGGGAATTATCGTGT
>CALJIU010000104.1 GCA_937974055.1 uncultured Neomegalonema sp.
GTGACCGGCGATGGGACCGCCGGTTTCTGCGCCCTGCGCGGCGATCTCGGCGAGGGTGAGCGGGTCGAATTTTCCGGCATTGGCCCCGGCTGGGTGGGCTGCGCCGTCGCGCCATTCGACGGCCTCGCGCTCGATTCCCCAGAGGGTCGCGGCGCGGGCGCACATCTTGTCGATGGCGTCGCGGGCGGCGTTGATGGTGGCCAGACCGCTGGCGAAGGTGACGCGGGAACCGTCGGTCACGTCGTTATAGCCGAGGGAAGAGGTATCGGCGACGATGGTACGCACGGCTTCGTAGGCGATGCCGAGTTCTTCGGCGGCCATCTGGCACATCGAGGCGCGGGAGCCGCCGATATCGGGCGTGCCGACCGACAGGCCGACGGTGCCGTCGGTGTTGACGTTCAGCGACACGCAGGTCTCGCCGCCGAAATTGAACCAAAAGCCGCAGGCGATGCCCCGGCCCTCACCCTCCGCGATGGGAGCGGTCCAGTGGGGATGGGCTTTCGCCGCCTCCAGCGTGGCGGCGAGGCCGATCTGGTCGTATTTGGGACCATAGGAGGATTGCGTGCCGTCACGCGCGGCGTTCAGGATGCGGAAATCTAGGGCATCCATGTCGAGCGCGCGGGCAAGTTCGTCGATCACGCTTTCCACGGCGAAGGCGGCCATTGGCGCGCCGGGGGCGCGGTAGGCGGCCTGTTTCGGGCGGTTGCACAGCACGTCGTAGCCGATTGTGCGCACGTTCGGCGAGTCGTAGCAGGCGAAGGCGCTCATCGATCCCATCTCGACGGGGGAGCCGGGATACGCGCCGCCCTGATAGCGCAGGGTGGCGTCGGCGGCGACGATCTTGCCGTCCTTGGTCGCACCGATCTTCACGTCGATGGACGACGAAGAGGTGGGGCCGGAGGCGCGGAACACGTCTTCGCGGTCCATGACCATCTTCACCGGGCGACCCGTCTTGCGCGACAGGGCGAGGGCGATGGGTTCGATGAACACGGTCGTCTTGCCGCCAAAGCCGCCGCCGATCTCGGACGCCGTGACGCGCAGTTGCGAGGCATCCATGCCCATGATCGCGGCGCAGGTGTTGCGCACGGCGAAATTGCCCTGCGTGCAGCACCAGATCTCGCCCTGACCGCCCGAATTCATGGTCGCGAGGCAGGCATGGGGTTCGATATAGCCCTGATGGGATGCGCCGGTGGTGAAGCGGCGTTCGATGACCACGTCGGCCTGCGCGAAGCCTGCATCCACGTCGCCGTGGCCGAATTCGTGCTTCGAGGCGATGTTGGTGTCGGCATCGCTGGCGGAGGGGTCGCCGCTGGTGCGCAGACCGGGGCGGATGATGGGGGCATCGGGTGCCATCGCCGCATCGACGTCGGTGACGTGGGGCAACGCCTCGTATTCGACCTCGATCAGCTTGGCGGCGCGGCGGGCGAGGTTGCGGCTGGCGGCGGCGACGGCGGCGACGCCGTGGCCATCGTAGAGCACCTTGTCGCCCGCGATGCAGTGGTCGAGCACGTCCTCGTTGCCGCCGCTATCGGCGGGGAAGTCGGCGCGGGTGACGATCGCATGGACACCGGGCAGCGCCTCGGCCTTGGTCGCGTCGATCCGCACGATCCGGGCATGGGCATGGGGCGAGCGCAGCATGGCCCCCCACAGCATCCCCGGCGCGGTCATGTCCGCCCCGAACCGCGCGCGGCCCGTCACCTTGTCGACGCCATCGGGGCGCACGGGGCGCTGTCCGACGATCTTGAAGTCGCGGGTCTCGTGTCCTGAATCAAGCGGCATGGTTTTCTCCTAGACTTGCGTCTTTTTTCGCTTGCAGCGTTTCAATTAGAAACATCGCCATTGATCCTGCTAGATTAACCGTCAAAGCAGCATGTCTCGATGCGGGTTTGATCTTTTTCCTACCACCACCATGAGCATCACTTAGTTTATTTCTTAGGCTACCCATGCCTTCCACTACAGAATGGCAACCTCCAAGAATCTGTTTGAACTGCTGCTCAGTATGTTGTGAAGGACTTAGGTTGAGAGACTCAGCACACAACTTGTACAATGTTGGAAGGTTTGCACCATCATTATATTCAGATTTTAAATCGTCCAAAATGTGCTTGCAAACCATTTCTAGTAGCGTTCTGGCTGACGTTATGGCTCCTTCGGGGTCAGAATGTCTCCTTAACAATGCCTTCTGCCAAGCGGCTTCTACATTTTCGGTGTCATATCGTGAAAGACTATAAGAGATTTCTTCGTTTATGGCTGTCGAGCTAGACACAAGAGACTTTATAAGCGGATTGAATTCATCTGAAACATATTCACTTCTAATTTGATAAGACCCGCTTCCTGTGTGTATGCTTTTGAGGTGTCGCCAAAGACTGTCTGTATCTATGTTTGACACTATCCAAATTGGCAGCAAATGTTTTGTTTTTGCGCTGCTCATCAAAGACTTTCTCAAAGTCTGATAATATTGGTCTTCAATCCAACCATTAGTCGCTAAAGATGTTAATCCGCTTTTAAGTAGCAGAACCTGCTCGAAAACGTCATCAGGTATGGTATTTTTATTGTCGGACATATTTGCGTCTTTCAGACGTTGCCCCTCCGCATGTCCTCTGCCGTATCCATGACGGCGCGGATGATCTTGTCGTAGCCGGTGCAGCGGCAGAGGTTTCCGGCGAGCCAGTAGCGGACCTCCGTCTCGGTCGGGTCGGGGTTCTTCTCCAGCAGCGCCTTGGCCGCGACGAGGAAGCCGGGGGTGCAGATACCGCATTGCAGGGCGGCGTGTTCGAGGAATTTCTTTTGCAACGGGTGCAGGTCTTCGCCATCGGCCATGCCCTCGATGGTGCCGATCTGGCGGCCCTCGGCCTCGGCCCCCATGACGAGGCAGGCGCAGACGAGGCGACCGTCGAGCGTGACCGAGCACGACCCGCAATCGCCCGTGCCGCAGCCTTCCTTGGTGCCGGTCAGGCCCAGCCGGTCGCGCAGGACGTCGAGCAGGGTTTCGTCGGGCTGGCAAAGAAATTCGACAGGATCG